>JACDAZ010000172.1 GCA_013695175.1 Flavisolibacter sp.
AGTGTAAGCAGTGTCACTTTTATTTCCACCCTGGTCCTTTAAAACAAAACCAAGCCTTAAAGTATCAATTTCACGTTGATTGCCGGGGAGAGATATAGGATTCATTCTTAAAGTAAGTCCTCCGCTATATGGTATGGTTACCTGCAATTCGCCTTTTGTTTTTTCCGGAAACTCGGGAACAGGGTAGCGAACAGATGAATCAATAATAGGACCTCTCACATTTAATCTTTGCCTGATAATAACAAGGGTACTGTCACCCCTGCTGTACACATCACCTTCTTTATCCGTAAATTCTAAAATCACAAATAAACTACCATTTACAGGTATTTCTTCAGGAGTTGCTTCTTTTATTTTAAGGGTAGGGCTTGAATCGAAATTATCTTTGCTACAAGCTGCCACTACTAAAAAGGCAACTGCAATAACCAAAAAATGTTTCATATGCTATCTTCTTGTTCAAATTTACACTATGGCAGCTGAACTACCTAAAGAGGAAGAGCTGCTGCAAAAGCTTTTTCATATTAATAACGATAGGGCTTTTGAACAAGTATGTATAGAGGTATTTGAATTTCAATATTCACAAAATATATTGTATAAAAGCTTTTGTGATCTGCAAAAAAAGTCACCCCGTTGGGTTAATTCCCCTACTGATATTCCTTTTTTGCCGATTTCTTTCTTTAAATCTCATAAAGTATCTACTACCGGTAATCCGGATAAATATTTTGAAAGCAGCGGTACCACGGGCAGCATCAACAGCCGGCATTATGTAAAAGATTTCTCTGTTTATGAGCAATCATTCTTAAATCATTTTCAACATGTTTATGGTGATCCAAAAGATTATGTGATCCTGGCTTTGCTTCCTTCTTATATGGAGAGATCAAATTCATCTCTTATTTATATGGTTCGAAAGCTGATGGACATAAGTGGACATTTGCAAAATGGCTTTTACCTTGATGAGTTTGAATCTCTTTACCATGCACTTTTAAAGCTTGAAAACGACAAACAAAAAGTATTATTAATAGGTGTGACTTATGCTTTGCTCGATTTTGCAGAAAAATATCCCGTAAAACTGCAACATACAATAGTAATGGAAACTGGTGGAATGAAGGGTAGAAGAGAAGAATTAATAAGACAGGATGTTCATCAGCAATTACAAGTAGCATTCGGGCTTGATGCTATTCATTCAGAATATGGAATGACAGAACTTTTATCACAGGCTTATGCAGAAAACAAAGGCATATTTAAATCTCCACCCTGGATGAAGATTTTAATAAGAGAAGAAGATGATCCGCAATCCGTTTTTTATAAAAAAGCATTATCAGGTGCCATAAATATTATAGACCTGGCAAACATTTTTTCCTGCAGTTTTATAGCAACAGATGATAGAGGTAGATTATATGCTGATGGAAGTTTTGAAGTTTTAGGAAGACTGGACAACAGCGACATTCGCGGATGCAGCTTATTGTCATTATAAAAAAAACCAGCCGAAGCTGGTTTTTATATTAAATAAGTTTTACACTTCGTTCTACAAAAGCTGTAAGATCAGCGCCGGTTAGCATTCCCTGTGAAAGTAATGCCAAATCAAAGGCTTGCTTGGCTATATCGGTTTGCTTTTCACCTTCTGCTTCTAAAATTTTGTTTACCAGTTTGTGGTTGCCATTGATAGCTACCTTATAAGAATCAGGTAAAGAACCATAGAAATTCATACCGTTTCCGCCTAGTTTAGCCATGTCTTTCATCCTGCGCATCCACTCCTGCATTGAAATATGTACTGGCATTTCCTCCGGATGCAAGCTTTCAATTTCTACTTTCATTGCCGGATTATTGATAGCTTTTTCAAAAATCTCTTTTACCTTTTTTGAATCATCTTCTGTAAGAGCGTGAGCCTGTGTGTCTTCTTTTTCAATCAATTTATCCAATACATCTGCATCTACTCTTTTAAAAGAAACTTTTTCCAGTTTTGTCTCCAAATGCTGCATAAAATGATTGTCAATGGGTGAGTTCATCACCAATACATCATAAGATCTTTTTTGTGCAGCCTGCACATAGGTGTCTTGTCTTTGTGCATCTTGAGTATATAAATAAACTGCCGTTTCACTTTTGTCAGTTTGCAGCGGTTTTACCTTTTCCTTGTATTCATCTAAAGTAAAATGCTCATTTGCAGTGTTTGTAAGCAATGCAAATTCTTTTGCTTTTTCCGCAAATTTTTCTTCGCTGATCATGCCATACTTCACAAACAATCCTATGTCATTCCACTTATTTTCATATGCTTTACGGTCTTTTTTATAAAGTTCTGCAAGTTTATCAGCCACTTTACGGGAGATGTAGCTGTTTATTTTTTTTACACTGGAATCAGCCTGTAAAAATGAACGGCTTACGTTTAATGGAATATCCGGGCTGTCAATAACACCATGTAACAGCATCAAAAATTCCGGAACTATATCTTTTACTTCATCAGTAATAAATACCTGGCGGCTGAAAAGTTTAATCTTGTTTCTCTGTATCTCAAAATCATTTTTCAATTTTGGGAAATAAAGAACCCCTGTTAGATTAAATGGATAATCAACATTTAAATGAATCCAGAACAACGGATCTTCTGAAAACGGATATAATTCTTTATAAAAATTTAAATAATCTTCATCATTTAGTTCAGAAGGTGCTTTTGTCCATATAGGATTGGTATTGTTGATAATGTTATCAACTTCAATGGAATTATATTTTGTTTTTCCTTCCTCATCAACACCATCCTCAACAGATTCCGGTTTTGTTCCAAACTTAATGGGAACAGGTAAAAACTTTGCATATTTATCCAGGATCTCCTGAATTTTCCAACGGTTTAAAAATTCTTCACTTTCGCTATTAAGGTATAATGTTACTTCTGTACCTCTTTCTGTACGGTTAGCTTCAGTAATTTCAAATTCTGTACTTCCGTCACAGACCCAGCGTGCAGGTTCAGCGCCTTCCTGGTAACTTAAAGTTTGAATTTCTACTTTATCAGCTACCATAAAAGAGGAATAAAAACCAAGACCAAATCGTCCAATAATTTCATTGGCATCTTTGGCTTCTTTGAATTTTTCCATAAATTCTGTAGCTCCCGAAAATGCAATCTGATTTATATATTTTTTAATCTCCTCGGCTGTCATCCCTAAACCACGATCTTTAACAGTGATTGTTTTGGCTGTTTCATCAACTGAAACTTCAATAGTAAGATCGCCCAGCTCACCATTATACTGACCTAAAGAAGCCAGTCGTTTGATTTTTTGAGTGGCATCAACTGCATTACTGACTAATTCTCTTAGAAAGATCTCGTGATCAGAGTATAAAAACTTTTTAATTATGGGGAAAATGTTTTCGGTATGTATGGAAATGGTACCTTTTTCCTGTATCATATAAATTTGACTTTAATTAGTATTGATGCTGCATTATCAACAGGCATACCAATCCTTTAATCTTGCCAGAATGGCAGAAGCTAAAAGGGATTTTTTAATTATAATTTTTAGATGATCAGGAGGTTGTACCTATTACATACATCTCTTCCATGGTAGGTTCAGCGCTTCCTCCACGTTGTTCAAGTGTAATGGCAAAGGCGTCTGCTTTAGCAAAGTCCTGCATTTTTTGGGCACGTTGCTTTGCATTATCAAAAACACCTGCACTTACTGGTTTGCCATCAACAATAGCCCATAATTGATATTGCTTATTTGAAGGTGGTTCCGGCAGGGAAACATCAAAAAGATAAACCTCATTAGATTGTTTGTTCCAAAAAACTTTTACTAAGGCTTCCGGTTTACCGGGAACCTGTTGCAGGTTAATATGGGTGTAATTTGGATCCTGCATTATTTGCATTAATTGCGAATATGCTAAATTCTGTTGCTCTTGCTGATTTAGAGATGTATTTAATTCATTTACCCTCTGCTCCATTAAAACAAGTTCTTGATTGTTCCTGCTGTTTTGGGTTGCTAAATAAATAACAGCACCTATACTTAACACCAAACCAATTATGGCTGCAGCTAATAAACTATTATTCCCTGATCTTTTCATTGATACAACTTTACCTGGGGGTGTATCTTTTTCTATAAACGCAGGTTCTTTTTGTTGTTCTTTTATTTCTGTTGAAGAAACAGATTCGGTTGATTTTAATTCTTTTAATTGTTTGAATAAATTTTCTTTTACATGTGGGCCCGGCATGACGGTGGCGTAGGAAGAAACGGCTTCCAATGTTTCACTGATTCTATCTACTTCCGCTTTTATTTCAGGAAATAAAATAATCAGCGCATCTACTTTTTCGGTTTCCTCTTTTGGGAGTAAACCTAAAAAATATAGCTCCAGATCACCGGATGATATGATACAGCTTAAGTCCACTATGTACTTTTTAAATTCATCATTTTACGTAAATCTATAAGAGTATTTCGCAATCTTGTTTTTACAGTTCCTAATGGTATATCCATAATTTTAGAAATTTCTTCCTGGGTATAACCTAAAAAATAAGACAATTCTATTAATTTTCTTTTTTCCACAGGCAGCTGCTCTAAAATTTTTTTAAATCCTGTGTCACGGATGGCAGCTGTATTTGATTCTGTATTATATACGTTTTTTGTAATGGCAATAGTTTGTCCCTGCCTGTTAAAATCTTTTGACCGGGTATAATCAATTGCCTGGTTCCTGGTAATGTTTAGCATCCAGGTGTATAATCTTCCTTTTGATGGTTCAAAAGAATCAATGTTTTTCCAGATTTTTATAAAAACCTGCTGCACTACATCTTCAGCTATTTCCTGGGTAGGAATGATTTGGTATATAATTCCAAATAAAGATTTTGAATAATTATCATACAGATAATTAAATGCCTGCTCGTCGTGAAGCTTTAGCTGTTGTATTAATGATTCTTCTGTATATAATTCAGAGGTTAACAAGAGAAGGAAATTATTACAATTTACCCAAACTGCCTTAATGTAATTGATTTTTATTTATTAATATTGGTAATTAAGCATTCCAAAGTTATTAAATTGCTTGTAATAAAGCCTTAGAGCAGATGACAACTTTAAGGATCAATATGAAGATTCTTTGCTGATTCTAAAGCTTCTCTTGCTTCAGTTTTCTTGACTAATTTGATACTAATCTCATACAACAAAAGCAGTGGCATGGTTACTATCATTTGGCTTAGCACGTCAGGCGGGGTAATAACGCCGGCAACAATAATCATAATTACTATAGCATGTTTTCTTCTGGCTTTAAGGAATTTAGAACCTATAATTCCTGTTTTTGCCAGGAACAACATGGCAAGTGGTAATTGAAATGCCAGACCTGTACCTAATATTAATGGTGCCAGTAAATCAAGGTAACTTGAAATGGTCCACCTGTTTTCAATAGAGGGATCTAATTGAAAATTGGAGAAAAAATTTATGGTATAAGGTGCTATCACAAAATAACCAAAACCTACACCCAGAAAGAATAATAAAGAAACCCAAAATATCATTCTACCAGAATTTTTTAATTCTTTGGGTGTAAGTGCCGGTTTAATAAAATTCCATATTTGATAAAAAATATAGGGAAAGGCCAGAATAAAACCGCCAATGAGTATAACACTAAAGAACACACTGAATTGAGCGCTAACCCCAATGCTTTGCAGGTTAACGCCGGCTGGTCCCAAACAAAGAGCTTCAATGTGAAGCAGTTTGCCAATGTAACAAAGTATTTTATAAGTAGGAAAATCAGTTTGAGTAGGTCCTAAGAGTACATGTTTGATAAAAAAATTATTATAAACACCAAGGAAGATACAACCCAATACAACAGCAATAGCGGAGCGAAAAAGGTGCCCACGCAAGTCCTCTAAATGATCGGTAAAGGACATAGCTGTAGCTCCGGCAGTTTTCCTTCTGCCCATTAAACGTAAAATCATAATTGATTATTTCCTTTACCTGGTACTAATTGTAATGTTTAACTTCTGAATTGATAGCAGGGTTTGAAACTGGTATTACCGGTTCTGCGTTTGTATCAACTTTTGTTTCTCTTTCGTTCATTCCTGCTTCCATTTCTCTTTGTGCCTGGTTTTTTGCATCAGTAAATTCACGCATGCCTTTTCCAACACCACGCATTAGTTCGGGAATTTTTTTAGCACCAAATAATAATAGCACTATCAAAAGAATAAGAAGAATTTCATTAAAACCTAAGGGACCCATAAATAATAGTTTAATTAATAATAAATTGTTGTTTAGTAAAAAGTTTTTTTAAATCAGGAGCTGCATTGCAGCTCCTGATCTATCTTATGTATTAAATAATAAAAGGATCAACTATTGCCAGTACCTGCTCTTTTGTAAGCGGTTCATCAAACGATTCTGAAGCGGCATTTGCAGAAATGCTCATACCGTTTATTCCTGTTATTTGTACACCTGCCTGTGTTGTAATTTCTTCGCCTGCATAAACAGCAGCAACACCGGGTATACCACCTGCATCATTACCTGTTATCCAGGGTTTATTATTTGTAGCTCCTCTTTTTTGACGCAGATATCGTACGTATGCAGCATGGCGTCCTTCTACTGAATGAATTTGCAACGCAGCGGTTAAAATATCATTATTACTCATTAAGTTTCCTGCCTGGCCTTTGTAAGCTCTTACACCTGTGTCTTCAAAAGCCTGTGATACTGCCAGAGTCGTATCGTAGTTACTGAATACTGTAGCATAAGGACCGCTCATAGTTCCGTTACCTGCAGTAAAATCAAAATTTGCAGCCGTAAATATTACTGGTATGCCACCTAATGCTGTAATAGCTTGTCTTAAAAAAGCAACGTGCGCCACTTCATGATCTCTGATTGTAGTCCATCCCGGCATATCTGAAGCAGGAATTAATCCGCTTGTACTTACAGCTTTTTTGTAAAATTCAGCTTCAAGATATTCAAGTGTTAAGGCAAAATTTAATACTCCAACTATAGCAGAAGAATTTTGACCATAAGCTTTTTTAAACATAGATCCCATCATAAACGGTAAGGATAATGCCGCCACTTTTCCAGCAAAGCCGGTAAAGCGTTTTAAAGCTTCCCTGCGACCATCAAGGCGATCATATACCTCAGGATCAGTTTTTTCTATTTCATTTATTACGTTATATAAGTTCATGTTTGTTTTTTTAAGAAGTGGGTAAATTAGAAGCGTTGATCTTTGTTTTAATAAAAGGACCGGCAATAGATAAAACTTCAGCCGGAGTTCTTGCTTTGTCCAAAGCATTTGCATCAACAATATCATTTGCAGCAAACGAATTAGGTGTAATTAACTCACGAATTAAAGCTGCATGACGTGCTTCAACTGAAACAATCTTACCTGCTACTAAAAGAAAATTAACATCAGTCAATAATTTTCCTGCACCATTATAGGCAGATACGCCAAGATCTTCAAAAGCTTTTGCAGTACTTAATACACTGTTCCTGTTTCCAAAATCAATTGAGCTGAAATCTACTTCCAAAGCAGGTATAGCATTTGAACCTAATGCAGTTTTAAAAAATTCTCTATGCGCAATTTCATGATCACGTATGTCTGTAAGGTATCCTCTTTCAGAAGACGTCATACCAGAATATTGAGATGTAATTACCTGGGTATAAAATGCGGCTTCTAATTGTTCAAGAGCATAAGCATAATTCAGTACACCAAAATCGCCGCTACCTAAATTTACTCCACTGCCATCTTTATCATCTTTCTTACAACCTGGCAACCCGGCCATAGAACCGACTACAACAACAGAGGCACCCATAAGACCACTAAAATGCAAAAACTTTCTCCTCGAGAAACCTGATTGCTTTACTTCTTCTATTTCAGAAGTAACTGTAATTTTTTGATTTTTAATTTCCATATAATATTTCTAAATAAGTGAAAGAATAATTCACATAATCAATTACGTAAATACTATGCCTATGGATTTTTTAAATTTTTCTTTCTCAATTAATCAACAATTAGTGTAATAAAGTATCTATTTGTTGAACAGATGCTGCATTATTAAGATGTAATGCAGAAGTTGTTTCCCAGCCTCTGCCTATTTATAGATGAGGTGAGATGATTAAATTGAGATAAGGGATGATAAATTTTCTCTTCTTACCTGAATGACATTTTTATATGGATGTTTAAATGAAAAAGTATCAGGAGTGGTTATCACTAATTTGGCATGCGGAAAATTTTCTAATAACCAGTTACTAAAATCATCTAATTGATGATTATTTTTCTTTTGTAAATAAGTATAGAAAAGGAGAGGTTTTATTTTTTGAGTAATAGATACCAGGTTTGAAACCGAAATATCATTGCCTAAATTAATAACCTGAGCTCCTGAATATTTAAGCAAGAAATTCTTATACAGCAGAGCAAGATCTAACAATTTTGTTCCAAATAAAAAAAGTATCACCTTCTTTTCGCTTTTGACAAACGGAATATTTTCTATAGCCCACATTAGTTTCTTACGAACAATTGATACTATTATATGTTCTTCAATCAGCCCGTTTCCCTCCCATAATAATTTGGTTTTAACCAAAAAAGGATAAATGATATTATTTACCACCACATAGGTTTCCCAGGTACAAAACGATCTTTCAAGTATAGTTTCAAAAGATTCAAAATTCATGGAATACATGGCTAAAAGCAACTGTGCAACTGCCAGTTCCTGCCCACTTACATCATCCTTTAACTTTACAATTTTTTCTTCAGTTTCAAAGGCTGTAAGCTTTGAAAGCTTTGATATCTTATATCCATTTTTATTAAGAATAGCAACATGTAGTAGTTTTTCTACTTCGTTTAAATCATAAGATCTGTTATTGGTTTCACTTCTCTGAGGTTGAAGAAAGCCATATCTCTGTTCCCATACGCGTAATGTATGTGCTTTAACACCAGAAATAAATTCAAGTTCTCTAATAGGGAAATTTTTCATTATCTGAATCTCTTCAATATGCTATCTGAATCTCTTCAATATACATAATATATACGAACAAACGTTGTAAAAGGTTTTGAATTCGTTGTAATTTTTTATATCTAAAAAACGTTTAAATATTTATTCGTTCCATCGGTTATAGATTAAACAAAAAAAATGATAGTTTTAGACGAAGGGTGTTTAAAGACTATTGAATAATATAAGATTTTATTCATCTTCATTGGATAATCTTCAACTTATTATTTATGGATCATGTCAGCTAATATGAAATGATTTTACTCCTGTTTTAGAATAAAATACCCGGAATTTTAACTGGAATACAGAATTGTAGTAAAAAAACTAAATTTAAAAATTATTTCATTTTTCACACAAACCATAAAACTGGCTAACTGTTTTTAAGCTGTTCAATAATCGCCTATGATATTGATTGTAGATGACAAACCTTAAATGCGCCGGCTGATTATCATTTATTATTTGAAAAGCAACACACAGTATCTTTAGATTTTTCTGAAAAAATTCATTTCAGCCGCCCAGTATCGACATCACTTTTCAAACGGCTGCTGAAGCTTATGGCATCATTGGTATGTATACTTTTATCTGGTGCCAATGATGATGGTGCAGCAGGACTAGCAGCTGTAATAGAAGCGGGAGGCTTTGTTGCAATTCAAGATCAATTACTGCAGTGGTTTCTTATATGCCGGAGCAGGTTTTAAAGGT
>JACDAZ010000183.1 GCA_013695175.1 Flavisolibacter sp.
TTGATGTTGGTACAAATTACCAGTTCAACAAAATACTTAATCTGTCCATTAATTACTCACGGCTCGGGTCTGATATTTCTGAGGGGCAGCCGGAAAATGACGCCAATAGTGAGGGATGGGTAACTGATGATGAAAAAAGTCTGAATTCTCCTCGAAACAGTCTTATGGCCAGTTTGAATTTTGAAAATCTTATCAAACAAAAAGCATTTCTAAGTATTGCAGCACGTTATGTGGAGGAGTACGATTTCTATAGCGGATTTCAAATCAGTACAAAAGCCGGAGAAGGAAAATGGGGAGAAATTATAAGACCTGATGGCGTGCGGTACGCGAAGAATTTTAACTGGGGTCCTTTGGGTGGCACTACTGTTGACTTAAGAGGAGGCTACCATTTAAATGACATGGTATCCCTCACGTTTGGAATAACCAATCTATTTGATGCTAAAGTCCGTGAATTTGCAGGCTCCTCATACATTCGCCGTTTGTACCAGGCTCAGGTGAGAGTGAACGTTCCGAATAAAAAATAAAATTTAGAGCACAAACCCAGTTATATATGGACGATCAAACATAATCTTTAAACTCTTTTTCCGATAATGTCATTTATAAAATCCACAGATAGGTAGACATTACTATGCGTGAAGTAGTTATTATTTAATGTTCGACTTGTACTATTTGAACTTTTGCCAGGATTAATTTCAAAAAATTCCTAACAGCACAAAAGCACAATAATGAAAAAAGAGCATGTTTTTAATTTGATAAATAGAATTTTTGTTCCATTTACATTACGTAATTAATACATCCTCTCCTTTTGGAAAGATTATTGCTTTATTATGTATATAACTGTTTATTAGTAACCACAAAAAATGTAAAATGCTTTATTTTGTAAAAAAGCTGACACCTTTATTTTTTATTTCATTATTTATAGTGTCCTGCGCTGAAAACACAAATACTACTGAGGAAAAAACGGAAATCAAGAGTATGGATTCAACCTCTAAAGTATTAAAGGATAATACTTCCAGACTCGAGGATCAAACAAAAAAAGTGGAAGCATCTCTTGAAAAACTGGATGCTGAATTTGAAAATGATAATTAAATGATTTTATGAAAAATAAATTTAGGCTTTTAAGTTTCAGTGTTTTGATTTTAACCGCAGTTGTAATTACATCGGCAGGTACACAACAACAAAAAGAAAAAAATCAAAAAGAACAAAAACAAAACAATCCGGGTAAGCAGGATAAAAAAGATAAACCTGCCCAGGCTCAAAAAAATAATAATAAAGGGCAAGCACCCGGTCAGCAAAACAAACCTGATAATCCCGGAAAATCAAACGAACGTGGTAACCAGGGTAACAATAACCGGAATAATTCGGATTTGAAAAAAAGTGATTATGTAATGACCGATGGTTTTAGATGGGACCGCGAAACTTTTAAAGACAGGGATCAATATAGAAAACAGGATAAAGTGACTATCTGCCATAAAGTGAATAATGAAGCAGAACCTGCTGTTACCATAAGGGTTTCAAATAATGCCTTGAAAGCACACATGAATCATGGAGATGTAATGGGTGATTGTCCGCAGGTAAACAACAGCCGTTACAGTGATGTTTTTTTAAGAAACAGAACGGATTACTATAACACGCTGCAAAATCATTACGAGCAGGTAACATATAGCCAGTCAATACTCGATTATGCATTAGCACGATTGACCAATTCACGACAGCAATTAGTTGTAATGCAAAATAACAACTTGCCTGCAGCAGAAATTCAAAAAAAGCAGGCAACAGTTGTTGAATTAGAGCAGAATGTTAGCTTATTGGAATCTCTTATAGGTGTAGCTGCCAACCTGGTGGTGAATAAATTACAATAAATTAAATTTCAATTTAGTTTAGGAAGGGATTTATTTGTATACTTGGTTAACCTCTAAAATAAGGTGAAGAGATAATAAGTTTCTGACATCCAATAATGAAGCAGCATGGAATATAATTTTCTTTTTCCGGATGAAATGGAAGTAATATTTTAAAAGAAGAAACTACCACCACTGCCTTCAAAACGGGGATTAACAAAATTATTAAGCTTAGAGCCAAAGCGATAAGAAATTCCAAAGTAAGAATAGTATGTATAATTAGTTGCCAGCTGCCTTTGACGCGTTAGAATCTCCTGTTCGGATGCTTGCCCTTTTGGAAGATAAATTTGATCTCTTTGATAGGCACCAAAAACGAACATATTAAATGACAAACCACCAGTTATACGAACATTTACACC
>JACDAZ010000427.1 GCA_013695175.1 Flavisolibacter sp.
TCCATCATGATTTCCAACGTTAAAACCATTGAGTTTTTCTACCGGAACTTTATTAACAGGTACCCTATGCATATTAGCTGCATTAATAATTTCCTCTACTCCCCTGACACCAATATTATTTTGTAAATAAACTCTGTCAATATGTTTACCGGATGTAAAAGCATCCAAAACAGCTGCTTTACCAATTATTAATGAACTTTTTTTAGGACGATGTTGCTGCCTGAAATTTTTCAAAAGCTTATTTTTTTATTCTGTTGTCAAAGGTAAAGGAGTGAATATTTTTAATTTTTACCTTTTTAAAATCCGGGTGCAATGGATTTATAATAAAGTTGTATTCAGTAGGTATAATAACAGATGGTAGTTTTAAAGCAAGAAACTTATTTTCCTGCAGATGTGCATTTCCCCAGTCTTTTACTTCAGAAGTAACAGGAACTACATTCCAGTTTTTTGGCAATTCATTTTCATTAAACTGCTTCCATGAATTTTCAGGAATGAAATACACTGTAATAGACAGTGAAAGCGGCATTTGATCCAGAGAAACATTAGCTGCATATTCTAATATGCATAAAGCTTTTGTTTCGGATGCATAAATACATGGCTGACCAATCCTGTTCCACCTGCCACCATGCAATTTTGCACCTTCACCTGATAGCTGATCTGCAAATTTTGTTCTGCCTAAATGATAAACTTCCATTAGCTATACACGCCGTACTCTATTCTTCCAATTAAATGTTTTATTTCTTCTATGCCATATAAAGTATCTAAATAACTTAAAGGAGAAGCACCGCCTAAAGCCTGGTTGGGTTTTTTCATCCAATCATTAAAATTTTCTTTGTTTTCAAAAACTTCATACCCGTAAGAATAAACATCGGCAAGAAGAAATATTTTTTCGCTGATAGTAGTATCAAAGCGCGACTTACCTTTTTTATTATGTAAAGTAGCTTTAGCTACATTTAATAAAGTGGCTAATGTTTCATAATCCAAACCTGCCTGCTCTTTTAAATTTTCAAGATCTTCTTTGGAAATACCATCTCTTATAGCATTAATTTTTTCGAAACTGCTCCATTTATAAACAGGAATTACTTTGGCTTTAGATTTATGTGTACCAACTTTTTGTAAAGGATTAGGAACATAGGCAAATGCGGCTTCTTTTACTTTAAATGTCATACTCCAAATTTATACTAAAGATAGTACAATTTTATACTTTTTTAAAAAAATTAAATAAAAAAGCTGCCCTAGAGCAGCTCTTAAATATATTTTATAAAAATCTTAAATATTAAAGGCCTTTTTGATCTTCGGAACAAAATCAAGTTTTTCCCACGTAAACAACTCAACTTTTTTCTTGATTGATTTTCCCTCAGGTGTAAAAAATTCTTTTGTAACTACTTCAGGTTTCCTACCCATATGTCCATAAGCAGCTGTTTCACTGTATATAGGATTTCTTAATTTTAAGCGCTGTTCAATGTGATATGGTCTCATATCAAAAATACTTGAAACACGATTAGCAATCTCGCTATCGGAAAGATCAACTTTAGCAGTATTAAAAGTCTTTACGTTAATACTTGTGGGTTCTGCTACTCCAATAGCATAAGAAACCTGCACCAATACTTCATCACAAACACCGGCTGCAACTAAATTTTTTGCAATATGACGTGTAGCATAAGCAGCCGAACGATCAACTTTAGATGGATCTTTTCCGCTGAAAGCACCACCACCATGCGCTCCCTTACCACCATAAGTATCTACAATAATTTTTCTTCCCGTTAAACCGGTATCTCCATGTGGACCCCCAATAACAAATTTACCCGTTGGGTTTATATGATATTTGATATCATTATTAAAAAGCTTTGCATATTTTTTATACTTAGATTTTACACGTGGAATTAAAATATTAATAATATCCTTTTTAATTTTTTCCAGCTTTGCCTTTTCTGAATCAAAATCATCATGTTGTGTAGAAACAACAATAGCATCAATTCTTACAGGGCGGTTATCATCATCATATTCCAGTGTAACCTGGCTTTTAGCATCAGGACGTAAATATTTAATTTGCTTATTTTCTCTTCTTAAAGCAGCCAATTCAGTTAATAATTTATGTGACAGGTCTAATGCTAAAGGCATGAAATTTTCTGTTTCATTGGTGGCATAACCAAACATCATTCCCTGGTCACCTGCACCCTGCTCTTCTTTATTTTTTTTATCTACTCCCTGATTTATATCAGCAGATTGCTCATGAATAGCTGAAAGAATACCACAGGAATTAGCTTCAAACATATAATCACTTTTGGTATAGCCAATGCGTCGAATTACACCCCGTACAATTTCCTGAATATCAAGGTATGCTTTAGATTTTACTTCGCCCGCAACTATTACCTGACCTGTTGTAACTAAAGTTTCGCAGGCAACTTTTGAGTTAATATCAAAAGCCAGGAAATGATCAATTAAAGCATCTGAAATTTGGTCCGCTACTTTGTCAGGGTGTCCTTCTGAAACACTTTCAGAGGTAAATAAATAAGGCATGAAAAATTGTAATTTTTATTAATCCAATAAAATTGCGTGCAAAGATAACATCCGTGTAGATTAAAAATAAAATCAAATCTTACTATACACTATTCTCAATCGCATACGTTTTTCAGGTTCAGCATAGTTACCACCACCTAATACTATCCTACCTTTTGCTATAAAATCAAGAAAGGGAATAGGGAATATCTCGGATGTTGCTGAAGGAAACCTTAGAGAAGCCCTGTAAGGAGCGTGTAAACGTAATGTATAATTAGGTCTGTTTAATGTTACAATATCTTGTACATAACGTGATATATTAAATCTATAAGTGTTATCTGACCTTAAATTACCTCCGAAAACGGCATAATTAAAATCGTTCCCCTGTATAAGATCCTTATCTAATACAAATGCAGAATCATTATTATTACTTATTCTATCCAGAAAAAGTCTTATAGGTGGTGTAAATATATTTTCTAATGCAGATGGAATTTTTGTAACTATCAATTCAGCTCTGTGAATTATGCTATTTTGTAGTGTATCCAAACCTGGTACTTTTATAGTGGCTACAGAGCCGGGTTCACTTTGTATATATAATTTATCATCACTTGCAGAACCATTGAATAAATAGGTAGCCCAGGCACCTGCTGGTTCACGTTTTATAATATTTGCCTGTCCATTTATAAAATTGGCCGGATTGGTTCTTATTGGTCCGTTAGGTAATAATGAAATATGTGAAAAAGCAGTAGCAAGCGTATCCAATTTTCCATTGCGACCCTGGAAGTAAACAATTAATCTTGTTTTACTTGTATTATTCAAATTAAAATAAACAAGAGCATTACCAACCCCCTGGTCAGCCTTGATTGCTAATCCACGGAATAAACTTTTAAAAATTGAATCATTTCTAAATCCTCCCAGTGCATGGTTAACCGTGTCAAACTGGCTAAAGCGGGTACCAATCGAATTATCTAACCTGATTCTTAAAACATTCGCTTCTCTTGTTGTATCTCTTCTGCGAACTAAAGTAAAAGAATCATTTAAAGAACTAACCTGAAATGTTTTAGAGCCTAACTCAGTTGTTGTAGCAAAATCCGGACGATTATATCTGTATAAAGCAGTATCTGAAAACCCTGAATTTTGGTCTATTTCAAACACACGAAAAGTTTGGGTACTATTAGTGTCTCCATAGTTGGCAACGTAGTCTAAAGAAAGTACTACTGAATCAATTTTCACTACTGAATCTCTATTTATAAATGGATTATTTCCATAAACATTGCTGCTGATGCTAAAATAGGCTGCTGCATTTGTTGAACCAAATTCAGGATCGCTGGTAATATTACCAATGGCAACTTCATCTGTTATATTCATTACAGCTGTATCATTAAGCATAGAAACATTATTAGTTTCTACATCCAGAAAAGTTTGAAATGTAGTAATGTTATCAATCGGGGGTATTAGTTCCTGGCCAATTTCAGTGGCTTCATTTATCCTTTTACAGGAGCTGAAAATGAGAGAAAATAAAATAATAGAAATAGAAGAAAAGATCCAAAATTGATTCTTCACAAATAAAAAATTGAGCTGATGATGTTTGTAATTACTTGTTCGCAAGTTCGCCATACAACTGTAAATAGTCTGTTAAATCAGACTCAGCATTGTAAGGGAGGGTTTTCTTTCCACGAACTTTCGAAAACTCTTCTACAAGTTTTTTATCTACCTGCTCATCACCAAATGTAATGGCATCCGCGAAGCTGGCACCACCTCTTAACAAAGCACTATTATTAGCATCTTTATATATTTCAAGATCTTTTTCTTTTATAGATGCATGTACTAAAGCTTTTTTTAAAAAATCGCTACCCAATTTTTCTTTAAATGTATTTTGACCAACGGTAAATACAACTTTACTATGTGCAAAAACAGGTTCTTTTTTATATACAGTTTTTAAATATGCAGGTATCAACCCTGTCATCCATCCACTGCAATGAATAACATCCGGAGGCCATCCGAATTTTTTTACAGTTTCCAAAGCACCTTTGCAAAAGAAAACAGTTCTTAATCCATTATCATCATACCATTTCTCCTTTTCATCAGTAAAGACTGTTTTTCTTTTAAATAAATCTTCATTATCTAAAAAATAAACCTGTAACCTGGCATTAGGCAGGGATGCAACTTTGATTTGTAATGGAAAATCTTCATTATCAACAGAAACATTAATACCTGATAAACGTACAACTTCATGTAAGCGGTGACGTCGTTCATTTATAGACCCGAAGCGGGGCATAATGCAACGAACTTCAAACCCATTATCATTAGCTTTAATTGCCAGTTTATTGACCACTTCTGAGAATTCTGTTAATTCCAGATACGGAGACATTTCATTGGCAATAAATAAAATTCTTTTCTTTGCTGACATTAGAACCTGGTTTAGGCTTTATAAAAGGTTTGCAAAAGTAACCATTTCTTGCTAAAGCTTTATCATAAATACTATTGTAGCTAAAGATTCATGATCATTATCAAAACCAAAACTGGTCTTACTGCTTACCTTAAGACACTGAAAATTAAGAATCTAAAACTTGGATTTGTTCCCACAATGGGTGCCCTGCATCAAGGGCATTTATCACTTATAAAATCTGCCAGATTGGAAAATGACTATGTTATATGCAGTATTTTTATTAATCCAACCCAATTTAACAATCAATCAGATTTTAAACATTACCCGGTAACTCTCGAAAAAGACATTGAAAAATTAATAACTGAAGGTTGTGATGTCCTTTTTATACCAAATGAAAATGATATTTATTCTCAGGGTTCCTTATTGAAAAAGTTTGTTTTAGATGATTTAGAGCACATACTGGAAGGTTTTTACAGACCCGGGCATTTTCAGGGAGTGTGCCAAATTGTAGATATTTTATTGGGCTTAGTGCATCCTGATAATTTATACCTGGGTCAAAAAGATTACCAGCAATGCATGGTAATAAAAAGATTGATCCAACAACAAAATTTTAAGGATATTATTATTAAGATAATGCCTACCATTAGGGAAAAAGATGGATTAGCAATGAGCAGCAGAAATATGAGACTTTCTCATGCGCAAAGAGAAAAGGCAACTCATATTTACAAGTCTTTAATTTACATTCAGCAAAACTTTAAAAAAATTCCAAAACAAGATTTGGAACAAAATGCAAAACAACATTTAGAAATGAGTGGTTTTAAAGTGGATTATGTGTCTATTGTTGATGCACAAACTTTACAAAACTTAAATAATAAAAGTACCATTGCTTTAATTGCAGCATCTATTGATGATATCAGGTTGATTGATAATTTGATTATCAATTAGAAAAATTCAGCTTCTGTAGTTATTTTGGATATGGAATGAGAAAATCTTTCTTTACAATTGTTCAATATATTTTCTTTTTGTCTCTTGGAGTTTTATTCATTTGGCTTACTGTAAAAGATATTAATAAAGAAAACTGGCAAAAAATTCAGCATTCTTTACAGCAGGCTCGTCACATTCTTATAATTCCTGTGGTAGTTATGCTTCTTTTAAGTCATTATATACGTGCAGTAAGATGGCGCATGTTAATGGAACCACTGGGTTATAAACCAACTTTATTTAACACCTGGTCCGCTGTAATGATAGGATATCTAGTTAATGCCGGTGTGCCCCGTCTTGGAGAAGTTGTAAAATGTACCTTACTCGCAAAATATGAAAACCTAAGAGCAGACAAACTGTTAGGTACTATTGTAATAGAAAGGATAATTGACCTTATTTGTCTGGTAATAGTTTTCATATTGGCTATACTATTTCAGGGATATATTATAGGAAACTATTTAAAAGAGCTTTTTCAGACTTCTTTTTCAGACAATACAGGCAGAATAGCCTATGAAAAAG
>JACDAZ010000195.1 GCA_013695175.1 Flavisolibacter sp.
AAATCACCCACAGCTTCGCAGGTAAAGCCCTGGTGATCCATGTATTTTTGAATTGATTCTCTTAAAGCAGGTTCATCTTCTATAATCAGAATCTTCATTTGTTGTTGCTCTGTTGTAATTAAAAATAAGAATAAAAAAACCCCGCCTGTTTTTCAGACGGGGCAAACCTTCACTATTTATATTAATCTATGCTGTTTAAATCATTTAATGCATACTGATATTCTCTTTGTGGTTGCTGAGGATACACACCACTAATGATGGCTGTATTACCAGCATTTTTTAAGGCAGCTTTTAGCTGATCAACAGAACCTACTCTCTGGTTATTTACTTTAGTTATAATAAACCCTGCTCTGATTCTTGTTTGTTCACTTAATATGCCTGTTCCCAAAGCCGTTACTATTACACCTGAAGAAATTCCAGCCTGTGCTCCTTTCGATCTATCAAGATTTTCAAAAGAAGCACCCAGTTTTTCTACTACCTGTTCTTTTACACTTGCATAAGTACCGGTTTCACCTTTTAAAGTTCCTGTTCCGTTTCTTTCTGTTCCATTACGGTTATAGGTAATGGTTACTTTATCTCCGGGGCGAAGCGAAGCTACTTTTCCTACCATTTCAGTTCCTGTGTTCACAGGCAAACTGTTTACTTTAGTAATAAAATCACCTTTCTGTACATCCGCCTGTTCAGCAGCACTTCCTTTGGCTACATCTATTACAAATACTCCATTACCTACTTTAATGTTGTTTTTAATGCTCTCTTCATTACTTAGTTTTTCATTACCAAACATTACACCCAGGTAAGCTCTTTTTGAGCTGCCGTATTGTATAATATCAGCAACTACTTTTTTTACCAGGTTTGATGGAATGGCATATGAATAACCTGCAAAAGAACCTGTTGGAGAAGCAATGGCACTGTTAATACCAATAACATCACCATCTACATTTACCAATGCACCACCGCTGTTGCCCTGGTTTACAGCTGCATCAGTTTGTATAAATGCTTCAACCGGTGTATTGCTTTGACGGCTGTTGATACCAATATTTCTTGATTTAGCACTTATGATACCTGAAGTAACAGTTGTTTCCATTCCTAATGGATAACCAATTGCTAAAACACCTTGGCCTAAACGTAGCATATCAGAATTAGCAAAGGTTAAAAAAGGAAGACTTTTAGCATCAATTTTAAGTACGGCTAAGTCTGAGCTCGGATCTTTACCAATAAGTTTTGCTTTATAATCTATTTTATTTTCCAGCCTTACATATATTTCATCGGCACCATCAATAACATGATTGTTGGTAACAATATATCCATCAGCACTTATTATAACACCGGATCCAGAGCCTTGTCTTTGAGGAGTTGTTCGGCCTCTTGGTCCAAAAAAATCTTCAAAGGGAGTGCCTCTTAAATCAGGCGCCTGTTGTGATACCTGCCTGGGCCTGGTATTTACTTTTATGTGTACCACTGCCGGTGCGGCTTTGGTAGCAGCTTTTTCAAAATCTACTGTAGGTCCTGCTACACTTTCAGTATAGCTGGCATGATGAAATAAAGAAGTATTGGGTTCAGAAGAATTCATTTGTTTTAGTTCTCCATATCCCCATACACTTCCCAGGGCTGTTGCAGCACTTACTGCCACGGCTGAAAAAAATTGTTTGATAGTCATAGTGTTAAAGGTTTTTTGATATTAATATTTGAAGAACAATCTTACAATCAGATTCTGAAGAAATTCTGTAGAAAACTGTAAAAGTGACGTTAAGGAAATAGGGCGATTTTCAGGAATGAAAATCGGTGTAGTTTAATGGAGAAATTTATTTGGGATCAAGCCAGGGAACTCCGGTTTATCTTCAGTTGCGTCGCACTCTTTTACTGTAGATGATGCATGATCTTATTTTTTACGTACATTAACAGACCAGTAATCTAAAGATCGTTTATGGTGGCAAAAACTATGCAGATGTAAAACAATGGAAGTTATCATCAGGAATATTGCACATTTCATAAGTTCAGTGATAGAAGTTATTGCTATTATAGTTATCAGCATTGGAGTATTAAGATTGATAATAACTTATATAGATACCTTTTTTCATCATAAGCAGCATCATAATAATGCTATGATTAGGATTAAATTCGGCAGTTCATTAACTCTTGCTTTGGAGCTTTTACTGGCAGCTGATATATTGGCTACTGCAGTTGCCCCTACCTGGGATGATATTGGTAAACTTGCAGCCATTGCAACCATACGTACCGGGTTAAATTTTTTCCTGGAAAAAGAAATGGCTAATATGGAAAAAAGAATAAAGCATTAACAGCTTTTTTATAAAAATGCTATTGATAACGGCGAAGAAGCTTAATATGATGTCGCGAATTGCCATCGTGTTATACTCTTAACTTTTTAACCATAGCAAAGACAAAAATGTAAAAATCCGACAATTGAATAAAAATCTTCCGTTGGTTTATATAAATTCTACATTTGAAAATATTAATCTATGCCGGATACTGAATCTTTAATTCGCTATGGTGGATTGCTTTTGGTTTTTCTTGCTGTTTTTGGTCAGACAGGACTGTTTTTTTGTTTTTTTATTCCCAGTGGCGGATTACTTTTTACTGCAGGTGTTTTTGCTGCAACAGGCGACCTGCCTGAGAGTATTTATTTTGTTTGCAGTATACTGATCCTTGCTTCATTACTGGGAAACATAACAGGTTATTATCTTGGTTTAAAGGCTGGTCCTATTATGAATAAGAAAAAAGATTCCAGGTTCTTTAAAGAAAAATATATTATCACCGCAAAATCTTTTTATACTAAATATGGAAATATTGCTTTGTCAGCAGGACTATTCTTTCCCATCATCCGCACATTTTCACCCATTGTAGCAGGTATGATCAAATTGAATTTTACCAGTTTTGTGTTCTTCACATTTATAGGTTCTGTTCTTTGGATATTAAGTCATGTAATGGCTGGTTACCTCCTGGGTACCATGCCTTTTTTACAACCTTATTTAAAATATATAGTTGCCGGTATCATTCTTACAGTTACAATACCACTTGTCATTGGAATATTCAGGAGTTTCAATAAGACAAAAAATACAGAGTTAAAATTTAAAGAATAATTTATAAATAACAATAGTAATTAGCGAAAGATCCTGTCCCGATAGCTATCGGGATCGTCAGGATGACAAAAACCAGGCATTACTATCATCAATCAGTAATAAAGCAAATTTTTTTATAGAAAGATCTCGAAACAATCTGCATAGCTATCGGGACAGCATCTTTCTTTTTTTTCAATAGTGACTAGTAAGTATGTTATC
>JACDAZ010000215.1 GCA_013695175.1 Flavisolibacter sp.
ACATACACCAGGTCATACACCGGGGCATATCAGTTTATGGCGAAAAGCAGACAAAGTATTAATTGCAGGCGATGCTATTGTTACAACAAAACAGGAGTCTGTATTTTCCGTGATGACACAAAAAGAAGAAGTTTGCGGTCCACCCAAATATTTTACACCTGATTGGGGATCAGCAACTCGTTCTGTAAAAGAACTGGATGCCTTAAATCCTGAGGTTATTGCTTCCGGTCATGGACATTCGCTTTATGGTGAGTCTGCACGCCAGGCACTTCATAAACTTTCCAGGGAATTTTGGCAAAAAGGAATACCTCAAAAAGGAAGATATGTTTCTGAACCTGCATTGTTTAATGATGAAGGACCTACTTACGTACCTCCAAAACAAAACAATTATATGTGGTTAAGGATAGTTGGTGCTACAGCAATGGTGTTGGTTGGTTTTTATCTTTACAAAAGAAAACAAAAATCCATCGGCAAAACATTAATGGCAGGATCTATAACCATGCTAACGGCATCGGTTCCTGAAATTTAATAATCAAATGTAAAAGGTCACTTAATTGCGACCTTTTACATTAATTGCCTTTTATACAATTGTATTGCATTTTCAAATCCTAAATAAAGCGCATCACATATTAATGCATGTCCTATACTCACTTCATCTATATAAGGAATTTGATGTTTTAAATATTTCAGATTATTCATATCCAGATCATGCCCTGCATTAATGCCTAAACCCAATTCTGTTGCTTTCTCAGCTGCGGATTTATAAGGCTTAATTGCTGTTTCTTTATCGGTGGTAAACTTATGAGCATATTCTTCTGTATAAATTTCAATTCTGTCAGTTCCTGTGTGATAGGCACCTTCAATCATTTGCGGATCCGGATCAACAAAGATGGAAACCCTGATTCCGGCATTTTTAAAAACCGTTATTATTTTCCGGAGATAATCTTTATGTTCTAAAGTGTTCCATCCATGGTCTGATGTAAGTTGGCCTAGTGCATCCGGTACCAGTGTTACCTGTTGTGGTTTTACTTCAAGGACAAGGTCAATAAATTTCTGTTCCCGCGGGTTGCCTTCTATATTAAATTCAGTTACAATTATCTTTTTTATTTCTCTTACATCATTATACCTGATATGTCTTTCATCCGGTCGTGGATGAACTGTTATTCCATCTGCACCAAAACGTTGAGCATCTATGGCTGCTTTTACCACATCAGGGTTATTACCACCACGGCTATTACGTAATGTGGCAAACTTATTTATGTTTACAGAAAGTTTGGTTCCCATGGCATAAATTTACTTCTCTTCTAATAAAATATTTTATGAATGAAAATATAAGTTTTACCTGGATCATTGTAGGAGTTGTTGTTCTATGGTTGATTGTTTTGATTGTTAGTGTATCCCATATATTTAAAAGGACTGACCTTGCCATGCCAATGAAAGTTATCTGGCTATTAATTATCCTGATGTTTCCTGTTGGGGGTTTGATTGTGTATTTGATTATTGGAAGAAGAAGTAAAACAACAACTAATGAAGTAAAAAAATATAATTCTTAGTTTTTTATTTAGCAGGCGGGTAAAGTTTTTTTTCGAGTATTTTAAAGACTAATTTTTGTAAAGGTTTTCCAAACCTGCTGTTTTCCGGAAAAGGTTCTGTTTTTCCGGAATCTTTATAACCATGTCTTTCATACCATTCCAATAATTCTTTTCTCAATGTTATTACACGCATAATTATAGAATTGGCTTTCACTTTATGCGCATGAACTTCGGCGGCATCTAATAATTTTTTTCCTATACCGGTGCCTTGTAATTCCGGTGAAACGGTAAGCATTCCCAGGTAAAGTTTATCATCCTGTATTTGAAGGTAAACACACCCAATTATGTTGTGTTCAGGTGAATTGTATTTTAAAAATATAGCCTGTGGATCTTCCATTAATTCTATCATTCCTTTTGCATCTATACGTATGGATCCACTTATAAGGTCCGATTCAAAAGTCCAGCCTTTCTTTGCTGTTTCACCCCTGTATGCACTATTGATCAATGCTACCAGTTGCCCGGCATCATTAAATTCAGCTGCATTTATATAAGGAGGATACATGGTCGCAAAATACATTGTTAACAAACATAAAAAAGCCTTGTTTATTCAACAAGGCCTGCGATAGTTTAGAGAAACAGTATTACTGTGCACTCACTATTAATACGTAAAAAGTAGATAGTATAAAAGATAGAACCAAAATTAATGTTGCTATAGTAGCAAACATATTAAAGTCTTCACGCGGTTTAGTATTCAATTCTTTACTCACATTTTCCATGATAAATAGTTTCTTACCATACATAAGAGGAAAACTATGCCAATGATTTAATGCTATAAAAAAATTTTATTCATTCTTAGCTGTAGAAAAGTTAACCCAACAATAAGGAAATAATGAAATATTGGGATGTGACATGAAAAAAGCCTTGTTTAAAGGCTTTTATAATACTGTTTATACTTTC
>JACDAZ010000234.1 GCA_013695175.1 Flavisolibacter sp.
GCACAAGGCACAAGAATCAAAGTTGAAGCTGACATCTGATTTCTGATAGCTGAAAACTGATCGTTATATTTGATAACCGCAAAGTTCCCAAAGCATAGCAAAGAATCGCAAAGGGTTTTATGTACAGTTTTCATTGCGTTGACTTTGCTTCTTGACGAACTTCGGGTTCAACTTTATTAGTGATAGCTGATGGCTGACAGCTGATAACCAACACCCGATACCTGATACCTAATACCCTTCACCCCACCTCCCACATTTTTATTGAAACCATTTTATTAACCTATACATTTGCCGCGTATTTGGTTTCCGACAAAAAATCGGAATGAAAATGGGAAGCCGGAGTAAATCCGGCGCTATCCCCGTAGCTGTAAAGTGGTAATGGTGAAATGTAAAATGGTGAATAATTTTTTATTAAACCATCTACAAATGACCATTTACTTGCTGACATAATAACCACTGTTGATGAAGCAATAGCTCCATTAGCGGGAAGGTGTTAGCGTAACTAAGCCAGAAGACCTGCCACTTACATTAATTATAATCATGCTTTCGGGTGAAAGGCTGAGATGATAATTTATCTTACCATCTCTTTTTTATTACCAGGAAGCAGTCACCAAAAAAAATTTCTAAATGAAGAAGATTTTATTTGTGGCTGCTGTTATTACCGGCAGTCCGCTTTTAGCACAACAGGTTTCAGACAGTTCGGCTCAATTAAGTGAAGTAGTGGTAACTGCCAACAAATTTCCAAACAAAACTTCTCTTACGGGAAAAGTGGTACAAGTCATTACCAGGCAAGACATTGACCGTGCAGGATCACGTGATCTTTCACAGGTCATAAATGAGCAGGGTGGCATCTATATTAACGGTGCCAACAGCAATATCGGAAAAGACAAAAGCATTTTTATTCGCGGTGCCAAAGTAGATCATTCACTTATTGTTATTGATGGCGTACCCGTTTATGATGCATCAGGCATTGGCAGCAATTTCGACATCAGGAATATTCCTATTGATATTGTTGAAAGAGTGGAAATATTAAAAGGCAGTCAAAGTACCTTGTATGGCAGTGATGCAATTGCCGGTGTAATTAATATTATAACACGTAAAGGTGCTGACAAACCTTTTTCATTTAATGCAGGTGCTTCTTATGGAAGTTTCAATACTTTAAGGTCTAATGCCGGTGTAAATGGAAGAACAGGAAAGTTCACCTACAACTTAAATTATTCCCTCACCAAAACAGATGGCATTTCAGAAGCTGCCAACCCCCCGGGCAACAATGAAAAGTTTGATAAAGACGGATTTGACCAACATGGACTATCCTTACAAACATCTTATCAACTTACTGAAAAAATTAAATTGAGTCCTTACATCCGCTTTACAAAAAATAAAGGTGAACTGGATATGGAAGGTTTTGTGGATGATGAAGAATACAGGTATGATTCTGAGAATCTTCAATCTGGAATCAGGAATGAAATTTCTATAGGAAGATCTTTATGGACAACGCTATATAATTACAACCGTACAGACCGCAATTATATAAATGCGTTTAGTGAATCAGGATATAAAGGCAATGAACATCTTGCAGAAACTTTTATAGTCATTCCTTTTGCTGATGTAAAACTTACAACAGGAATAGATTTAAGATCCTCCAATACAGACCAAACGTCCACATCTTCTTTCATGCCGCCTCTTGGAAGAGATAGCGTGAAGCAGTCGCAGGCATCTTTATATGCAGCCTTGAATTATATGCATGTCAACGGCTTTTCTTTTGAAGCCGGTGGTCGTTATAATAATCATTCAGAATACGGAGATAACTTTGCATATAGTTTTAATCCTTCTTACCTCTTGCAAAATCAATGGAAATTTTTCTTTAACCTCTCATCCGGATACAGAACACCTGGGCTGTACCAGTTATTCTCAGTTTATGGAAACAGGAGTTTAAAACCGGAACAATCTTTAAATGCTGAGGGTGGCATTCAGTATTTTACACGAAATGAAAAAGCCAATTTTCGCCTTACCTATTTTAACAGGACTGTAAAAGACGTAATCACGTTTGGCTTTACTAACAGGTTCCAATACATAAACCAGGATAAACAAAAAGACCAGGGTTTTGAAGCAGATGCTAAGATTATGCTGACTGAAAAATTGCAGGCAAAACTTTTTTATTCTTATGTAACGGGCGAAATAACTACAAAGAACAATGGTAAAGACAGCAGTTATTTTAATTTGTACAGGCGTCCAAAAAATAGTTTCGGATTCAACCTTGGGTATAACATTTGTCCAGCTTTTTTTGTAAGTACACATTTGCAGGCTTTTGGTAAGAATACCGATCTTACTTTTGAACCACCTACCTATGCACCCAAAGAAGTTAGGCTGGATAATTATATTCTCTTACATCTTTATGCTGAATATGCTTTTGTAAATAGAAGGTTTAAAATTTTTACTGATTTGCTTAACCTTACCAATACAGATTACATGGAGATATATGGATATAATGCTCCCGGTTTTAATGGCTCTGCAGGTTTTAGGTTACAGCTTTAATTTAGTTAAAGCGCCTGGTAAAGAAAGTTAGGAAAGGCTTAGAAGAGAATAAAGTAAATTTGCCGGCTATTGGCCTCGTAGTACAATGGATAGTATAAGGGTCTCCGAAGCCCTGGATCCGCGTTCGATTCGCGGCGAGGCTACATTCATTTGTTCTTTACAGTTTGATTAACTTCGG
>JACDAZ010000240.1 GCA_013695175.1 Flavisolibacter sp.
AGTGGTGTTCCATTAACTGGTTGGAAAGCCGCCTGATGGTTAAAGCAATTTGTTGCTGGTTTAAAATGGACTTCAAAAAGAAAAATTTAAATAAAAATAGTAATTCAAAAATAGGTTGCTGAAAAAGAAAATCCCGCCATGAGGCGGGATCCTTAAATTGATTAAACCAATAAATTATTTAGCAGCTCCAAACTGGTACGATAATCCAATTTGAAAAACCCTGTGGTTCATTTCACCATTGCTTAAAGAATTATTTGGTGCATCATCACTGTTCCAAACATTTGATATACCATAAACATAACGGGCACCTACTCCTAAACCAACACGGGTTGTATAACCAATACCACCTGCTACTCCAAAGTCGGTTTTTTTCACCCAATCTTTGATGGGAGCATTAGCACCTGAATTTCTGTCTTCTTCAGAATTTACCAGAAATCCAACTTGTGGTCCTAATTCGGCATAAAAACCACTCATTGTTTGTAACTGAAACATCACCGGAATGTTTACATAGTGCATATCCACTTCATAATTTTCTGATGTACCCGTGTTGGAAATTAATGGACCGTTTAATTTACTTCCCTGTCCACTGTAAACTACTTCTGGTTGAAGCCTGAGAATACCACCCAGGGGAATATTAGCAAAAAAGCCTCCATGGAAAGAAGTTTTGGTAGTAGTGTTGAAAGTTGTTGAAGCAACATCATCATCGATATTTAATTTGGCAAGGTTCACCCCTGCTTTAATACCAAAGCGTGGTTTTACTTCCATATCCGTTCTGAGAGGCTTATGTGCCATGTCAGGATTTTGTACCTGTGCTGTAACAGCCAATGTAGCAATTAGGGCTACAGCTAAAAAACTCACTTTTTTCATAAATTAAAATTTTCGTTACTACTTATTAGGCAAATCCAAGGCCGATTTAAAATTATTATGATTGGTTATCAACTGCTTCTGAACCATTAATTCAAGTGGAATTCGGTCTAAAGCAGTTAAATTTCAAATTTCCTGTTTAAAATTTAATTTTATACCTAATTGTATTTTACAAAGTCTTAACATTTAATTGATGGGTTTGCTTATTACAAACCGGTGATTTCCCACCACAAAAAAGGAAAAATTGAAGCAAAAAAAGATCGCTTTTTATAGCGATCTTTTAAAAAATATTGGTTTAAGCTTAGCGGGATACCGCTTTATGCTGACTATTGAACATATAGAACAATCCAACCTGGAAAACACGGTTTTTTAATTCAGTGGAACCTTCATCGTTAACATTAGATAATCCAAGGTTATACCTTGCATCAATTCCAAAGCCTGAAGAAGATAAATATCCTACTCCAAATCCTAAACCTGCATCAATTTTTTTGAGGTCATCCTTTATATCTGTATTGTCAATTTTTGCACTTGCTAAAAAGCCTACCTGCGGGCCAGCCTGTAACCTGAAACCATTGTTGAACATGTATTGGATCATAATAGGAACATTGATATAATCCAGTTTCCATTTAACATTACTAACCTTATCTTCAAACCCCTGAGCTGAATATACTATTTCAGGTTGTAAAGCCCACTCAGGTGCCAAATGAATATGTGCCAGTAGCCCTGCATGCAATCCTAACCTGGCATCAGTATTCCTAACATCTGGTTCGATACTCATGTTGGCTACATTTAAACCGGCTTTAATTCCAAAATCGGCACCTGTTTGTGCTAATATAACGGTACTAAAGAGTACCGACATCATAAATAAACTTATCTTTTTCATAGTTTGCTATTTGGCCGCATAGATACAAAAAAAAGGCCGCAATAGCTTGCAGCCTTTTAAAATAGTTCTGAAACCTTATTTTTTCATGGTTGCTCCACCACCAAAGAAGTAACCAATACCTACACCGAAGTATTTATTTTTAAGCTTACTATCTGTATCAGGACTAATATTTGAAAATCCATGATGATAATGTGCATTTACAAATAAACCACTTGCTGTTTTATAGCCGGCAATTAATCCACCACCAAATTCAAAAGCATTATAGTGACTAAATTCATCATTAGCATCTTTTTTACCATCAAACTTCACTTTATTGTCACTTGTTTCTGTTTCCGAACCTCCACCAAAATTTACTGTAGTGGTAACTTTTTCTTTACCGCTTAAACCATAACTGAATACTGGACCTAAACCGGCAAAAAAACCACCTAATTCTCCGTTACTGCTATACATGAAATATAAAGGAAGTTCCAGGTAAGTATAATCTCCCTTACCATCTAACTTATAGGTAACAGGAAATCCACCAATAGTTTCTGTTCCTGATTCTTTAATTTTAGTACCCTTGCTTAATAGATTTAACTGGGGCATAAATACAAAATTGTCAATCAACAATAAATTAGCTGCAACACCTGCTTTCCAGGATGCCTTGTATTTACCGTCTTGTTTTATTGTCAC
Organism: Flavisolibacter sp.; assembly: GCA_013695175.1. Taxonomy (GTDB): domain Bacteria; phylum Bacteroidota; class Bacteroidia; order Chitinophagales; family Chitinophagaceae; genus Flavisolibacter. The sequence goes on from JACDAZ010000240.1 coordinate 2,420, forward strand.
ATTACCATCTTTATACTCACCGCTGTAATTTGACATAATACCATTTGCATGAATGCCGAAACTGTGCTGGGCATTTACAGCACTAAAAAATGCCATTCCCATAAACGCTAATACTAATTTTTTCATAGATGTTGTTTTTAGTTTTTAAAATTTGTTGCGAAAGAAATAAAAGATTCTTATGATTCAAAATTTAATTACGTAAACGTTTCATATTGTTGATATAGTATTCAACTACACAAATAAAAAAAATTGAAATCCTTTGATTAATAAGTATTTAATAAAAGAATATTATACAGCGGCTTCTACAAATGATAAAAGTGTTTCAATTCAACTGTTTCTATATCTTAAATTAAAAACATAAGTAAATGCTCTTTCTTATTCATTTCCAGAACTTAAGCAAGAACCAATTTTATTGATTCATTAATAGCTTTTAAAAAGTCTTCACTCACTTCACCAAATCGACTGCTTACGATTTGTTGGGGTTACCTGATAATTTTTTTACAAAGCATACCTGTAAAAACCAAAATAAACATCCTGTATAAATTATTTTTTAAAAGGAGAATTATAAAGATGAATGGAATTCAATAAAAAAGGTCGTCATAAGACAACCTTTTTTTAAGTATGGGTATTGTTTATTTTTTCATTGTTCCACCACCTAAAGTAAAATTGTAACCTAGTCTTATGCCAATTAAACTTAAAGTTGAACCATCTTTTGATGCACCCTGGTATCTAGCACCAATATCCAAACCATTCATTGCATAACCTAAACCAAAAGCGTAAGTAAATGCACCTTCAGATTCAGATTCATCAAATCCACCACCTTTGAACTTTACACCATAAATACCATAACCAACTTGAGGTTCTATATATAAACC
>JACDAZ010000293.1 GCA_013695175.1 Flavisolibacter sp.
GCATAATAGTAGTTATCCCGCCTTTCGGGCTTGCCTACCTGAGGCGGGATTAACTAAAGCCGTATAATGGCTATGGGTTGTAATTTATTTTTATAAGGTAAGAATCACGGGTACATCATTTTCAAAGGATAGAATTGTTAATATAAAACCAAACTCCTTGCCAAATCATTTCAGTTTTTTAAAGAGAAATACTATCACTTAAACATCAATTTCTTAGCAATCGTTTTATATTTTCAGCATCTCCTGCTGAATTAATTTTGATTATGCCTTTCAAACTTTTTGCACCATATGAACCTGCAGGTGATCAGCCATTTGCAATACAAGAGCTGACGGAAGGAATATTACAGGGCGAAAGGAACCAGGTACTTTTAGGTGTAACCGGTTCGGGTAAAACCTTTACTATGGCAAATGTTATTCAGCAGGTACAAAGACCGGTGCTGGTACTGACGCATAATAAAACCCTGGTGGCACAGCTGTATGGGGAGTTCAAACAGTTCTTTCCTGAAAATGCAGTAGAATATTTTGTTTCCTATTACGACTACTACCAACCGGAAGCATATATGCCGGTTACCGATACTTATATTGAAAAGGATCTGAACATTAATGAAGAACTGGATAAACTTCGGTTACGTGCAACGACAAGTTTACTTTCCGGAAGAAGAGATATTATAGTTGTTGCCAGCGTTAGCTGCATTTATGGTATGGGTAATCCTACTGATTATGAAAGCGGTATTATTAGAATTGCAAGAGGCGACAGAACTTCAAGGCAAGGCTTTTTACATGCTTTGGTGAATTCGCTTTATAACAGAACATCTATTGAATTTACCCGCGGAACCTTTCGGGTAAAAGGTGATACCGTAGATGTTAACCTGCCCTACCTGGACTATGGTTATCGTGTTACATTTTTTGGAGATGAAATAGAAGAAATTGAATCAATTGAAATACAATCGAGCAAAAGAATTGAAAAACTTGATCATGCTGCTATATTTCCAGCTAATTTATATGTAGCTCCCAAAGACATGATTCAAAATGTGATGTATGAGATACAGGATGAAATGAATGCACAGGTGGAGTATTATAAAAGCGTTGGAAAATATATTGAAGCGCAGCGTTTAAAAGAAAGAGTTGAATACGATCTTGAAATGATCCGGGAATTGGGCTATTGCAATGGTATTGAAAACTATTCAAGATTTTTTGACAGGCGTAAACCCGGTACACGACCATTTTGTTTGCTTGATTATTTTCCGAAAGATTATATCACGATGATTGATGAAAGCCATCAAACCATACCACAGGTAAGTGGTATGTATGGAGGTGACAGAAGCAGGAAATTAACACTCGTTGATTTTGGATTTCGCTTGCCATCTGCATTGGATAACAGGCCACTTAACTTTCATGAATTTGAAGGTTTGATGAACCAGGTAATTTATGTAAGTGCCACACCGGGTGATTATGAATTGGATAAAACAGGAGGTGTAGTGGTAGAACAAGTAGTAAGACCAACTGGATTATTAGAACCACCAATAGAAGTAAGACCAAGTGTAAACCAGATTGATGATCTGCTTGATGAAATTGATAAGCGTGTAAAAAAAGGCGACCGTGTTTTGGTGACCACACTTACCAAACGCATGGCAGAGGAAATGGATAAATATCTGAAGCGTATTGATATAAATTCAAAATACATTCACAGCGATGTTGACACATTAGAGCGGATTGAAATTTTACGCGACCTGCGTTTAGGAAATATTGATGTTTTGGTAGGAGTTAATTTATTAAGAGAAGGTTTGGATCTTCCTGAAGTCTCTTTGGTGGCAATTTTAGATGCAGATAAGGAAGGGTTTTTAAGGAATGAAAGATCATTAACGCAAACAGCCGGCAGGGCAGCAAGAAATGTAGAAGGGTTGGTAATTTTTTATGCAGATAAGATTACCGAAAGCATGCAGCGAACCATGGATGAAACCAACAGGAGAAGAGAGAAACAGGTGGCTTATAACATAACACATAATATAACTCCTAAAACAATCTTCAAATCAAAAGAACAGATTATGGCGCAAACATCTGTTTTGGATATTAAAGGTTATGACCCACATTCACCTTATGCGGTGGATGAATTAATAACCAAGGCTGCTGAAAATGATGCTGATTATACCACACTTCCGCAGGTAGAAAAAGCCATTTCAAAAACGAAAAAAGAAATGGAAAAAGCTGCAAGAGACCTGGACTTTATGGAAGCAGCAAGGTTAAGAGATGAGATGTTTGCTTTGCAGAAAAAGCTTGAAGGGATGAGATGATTTAATATTTTCTATTGCCTGAGAAAATTAATTATGGCTTTATTAGTGTCTTCTGCATTATCAAGAAACATTTCATGACCTGCATTTGCTATCAAAACTCTTTTGCTGTTTTGAATTAATTCTAAAAGGTGAGCATCAATTAAAT
>JACDAZ010000301.1 GCA_013695175.1 Flavisolibacter sp.
TAATATTGCTTACCAGGATCTGCTGGCAGAGCAAAAAGCTGTGATGCAGGTATTTTTTTATGGCGATGAAGATGGCAGATCAGCTTACCAGGGTTTTGTTCGCCAGTTTTCAAATGCTAGTTATCAAAAAACAGAAACAAAACATTGGGTCATGTTTGCTTCTGTTAAGGGAAAGCCTGTATTGGTTTTTGCCAATAAACCTTTGCCTGAAGAATCAAACCAGGATGCTGAAGCACAGGAAGTATTGAATAAATATTTACAGGAAAAAAATCTTTCTCCCACTATTGTTGTGCACCGGGGTCATAGTTATTATGCAGATTATACCATAAAACAATTACCACCTTCTGCTAAAATTGTATTTCTGGGTTCTTGCGGTGGTTATCATTTAATTCACGATGTTTTAAAAAATGCTCCTGATGCGCATATTATTGCATCAAAGCAAATTGGAAAAACCGTCATTAATCAGCCTTTTATTAATCTATTGGTTGATAAAATGAGGAATGGTAATAATATTGACTGGATACCTTTCTGGCATGAGTTCAAAAGATCTGCTGGTTCGGTGGAAGGATTTGAAGATTATATACCACCACATAAAAATTTAGGAGCCATCTTTATTAAGGCTTATAAAATACAAACAGGTGAAGACCCTGAATAACACCTTGTATTCCTCTAATTTTGCTGGCTTATAAAAGCAAGGATTTTGAGCGGTACGGATAAAAAATCATTTTTTGATGTTCAAATATTAAAACGTGTTTTGGGCTTTGCCAGGCCGTATAAAAAACGTTTTTATCTATCCATTATTCTTGCTATAGTGCTGGCAATTTTTACGCCTGTGCGTCCATACCTTATACAGCGAACAGTGGACCAGCACATTACTTTCATGGAATATGATTGGATAATAATCATAACTATTATTCAAATTGCTTTTCTTCTTGTTGAAACCGGTTTTCGTTTTTACTTTTCTTATATAACATCATGGCTGGGTCAATCTGTGGTAAAAGATATGAGGGTAAAGGTTTATGATAAAGTATTAAATCTGAACTTAAGGCAATTTGATAAAACTCCTATTGGAACATTAACTACAAGAACTGTAGATGATATAGAAAGGATTAATGACATATTTGCTGATGGATTAATTCCTATAATTGCTGACTTGCTGGCTATATTAAGCGTACTGGCATATATGTTTATTACAGACTGGCAGCTGACTCTTATATGTCTCATTCCGTTTCCTATTCTTATTATATCTACATATTATTTTAAGGAGAGCGTTAAAAAATCATTTAACCGGGTTCGTAATGCTGTTTCCGATCTTAATGCTTTTGTACAGGAACATCTCACGGGAATGTATATTGTGCAGGCTTTTTCTGCCGAAAAAAGAGAGTTTGAAAAATTTAAAGAAATCAATAAGCAACATCGCAACGCCAACATAAAAGCCATTTTTGCTTATTCTGTCTTTTTTCCTGTTGTAGAAATTGTATTGGCCATGTCTATAGGCTTGATAGTTTGGTATGGATCGGGCACCCAGGTGGCAGCCGGTACAATTACATCATTTATTTTATGTTTAAACCTTCTGTTCCGGCCGCTGAGGATAATAGCAGATAAATTTAATGTGCTTCAAATGGGCATCATTTCCGGCGAAAGGGTTTTTAAGGTTATAGATAATGATGATTTTATAAAAGATACAGGAACTCATAATCCTTCCGAAATAAAAGGTAAAATAGAATTTGCACATGTTTCTTTTGGCTATGTGCAGGACCAACCGGTATTAAGGGATATTAATTTTAAAGTAGAACCGGGTCAAACAGTAGCCATTGTGGGTCATACCGGAAGCGGCAAAACAACCATTATCAGCTTGCTCAACAGGCTGTATGAGGTAGAAGTTGGTAAAATAAAAATTGATGATGTTTCTATAAATGATTATAAGCTGGATGTATTAAGGAAGAATATTGGAGTTGTTCTGCAGGATGTTTTTCTTTTTTCCGGATCTGTAATGGATAATCTTACTTTAAGAAATGAATCTATACCAAAAGAAAAAGTAATAGAGGCTGCCAAATTAATTGGTATGCATGATTTTATTCTTTCACTTCCCGGAGGATATGATTATAATGTTATGGAAAGAGGAGCTACTTTATCATTGGGTCAGCGCCAATTGTTATCCTTCATCAGGGCATTATTATATAATCCATCTGTTCTTATTCTTGATGAAGCCACATCTTCAATAGATACAGAAAGTGAGCAAATGATAGAACATGCCATTCAAACACTGATTGCCGGCAGAACTTCCATAATTATAGCGCACAGACTATCTACTATTCAAAGAGCCGATATGATTATTGTAATGGATAAGGGAGAAATAAAAGAAACCGGTACCCATAATCAATTGCTTAAAAAAGGCGGGTATTATGAAAAATTATACCAGATGCAGTTTCAAAAAAAGGAAGTTGTTGCATAAAATTCTTGTTTTTCCGTTATCCAAGAGTAGAGGGTGAACTGTGTACAGTTATCAATAAATTGTAGATTAGTAAAAATTTAATACTATGAGAACATGGCTGGCTTATTCTTTTCTTTTTCTAACACTTATACTTCTTTCATGTCAGAAAGAATTGAGTTTTGAAGCCGGTCTGCCTTCCAGGGGCTCCTTATCAAGCGATCTTTCGGGTGAATGTAATCCTATAAATGTTTTTGGAGTATATGTAGCAGATAAAAATCTGACTGCTAATGATTACATTGAAGTAGAAGTAAATGTAATCCAGGCGGGGTCATACGCCATCAGAACCGATGTTCAAAATGGTTATTCATTCCAGGCATCCGGAAAGTTTGAAAATACAGGCATTCAAACAGTAAATTTAAAAGGAACAGGAAAGCCATTGACAAC
>JACDAZ010000308.1 GCA_013695175.1 Flavisolibacter sp.
TGCTAAGTGTGCAAAGTACTGAACAAGAAAACAGGTTTGATGAAAATGACAAAAGACTTTTATCAACAATTGCAGCTTCAGTTGGTGTTGCATTGCGCAATGCAAAATTATTTGAAGATGTACAACTTGCTAAAAACGAAGCGGAGTCTGCCAGTAAAGCTGCTGAAAAAGCCAATGAAGCTAAGAGTGCATTTTTATCGACTGTTAGTCATGAATTAAGAACTCCGTTAACTTCTGTTTTGGGCTTTACAAAAATTATTCGTAAGCGATTGGATGAAAAGATTTTTCCTGTTGTAAATCAGGATGATCCTAAAACAGGAAAAGTAATTAACCAGATAAATGAAAATTTAAATGTTGTAATAGCTGAAGGTGAAAGGTTGACTCATTTAATTAATGATGTATTGGATCTTGCCAAAATAGAGGCCGGTAAGATGGAATGGAATATGGAAGATGTTTCCATTACAGAAGTTGCAGAAAGGGCCATTGCTGCTACATCGTCATTGTTTGAAACAAAACCACTGAAACTTAAAAAACATATTAATAATGATCTTCCCAAAATTGCAGGTGACAGGGATAAATTGATACAGGTTATTATCAATCTAATTTCAAATTCAGTGAAATTCACAGATTCAGGTACGGTGAGTTGTAATATTTTTCAAAAGAAGAAGGAATTAATTGTTGAAATAGAAGATACAGGAATTGGTATAGCAAAAGAAGATTTTGATGCTGTTTTTGAGCAATTTAAACAAGTTGGTGGGGACACACTAACAGATAAACCAAAGGGAACCGGATTAGGATTGCCCATTTGCAAAGAAATTATTGAGCATCATGGTGGCAGAATTTGGCTTGAAAGTAAAATTGGAAAAGGAAGCAAGTTTTCTTTTGCATTACCTGTAGTAAAAGAAGAAATTAAAAAGCCTTTGCATTTAAACCAATTGATAAAGCAGTTGAAAGAGCAAATGAACCATTCACATTTTAAGGTAATTGGAAAAAATTCTACCATTTTAGTTGTGGATGATGATGATTCAATCAGGTCCCTGTTAAACCAGGAACTAACAGAAGCCGGATATAATATTGAAGAAGCAGGTAATGGAAAAGATGCATTGGAAAAAATCCGAAAGAACAGACCTGATCTAATAATATTGGATATAATGATGCCCGAGATGAATGGATTTGATGTTGCTGCCATTCTTAAGAATGATCCATCCACTATGGACATTCCTATTATTGTTTTATCAATTGTACAAGATAAGGCAAGAGGTTTCCGCATTGGTGTTGACCGTTATTTAACAAAACCGATTAATACAGCCGAACTATTTACCGAGGTGGGGAGTTTGCTTGACCAGGGTAAATCTAAAAGAAAAGTGTTGGTGGTTGATGAAGACAGTACTGCCGTAAGATCTCTATCAGATGTGCTTGAGGCAAAAGGTTATAATGTTGTAGAATCTGATGGTACCCAGATAGTGCAACAGGCAATAGATACACAGCCTGATATCATAATATTAAATTCTGTAAAAAGTGGCAGGCAGGAAATTATGAAAACCATCAGGTTTGAAAAAGGATTGGAAAACGTATTGTTTTTAATGTATCAATAAAATATACTAAAGTAGAAAAAGACGAATTATGGAAAAAAAACTTTTGATTGTTGATGATGAAGCACATATCCGTATGCTCATAGAACAAACCTTAGAAGAATTGGAAGATGAGGGTGTTAGTTTCTTAACAGCTGAAAATGGTGAACAGGCTTTGCAAATAATAGAAGCCGAAAAACCACAATTAGTTTTTTTAGATGTAATGATGCCGAAAATGAATGGAATGGAAGTTTGCCGGAAAGTAAAAAAAGAATTAGAAATGGACAATGTTTTTATTGTGTTGCTGACAGCTAAAGGCCAGGAGCTGGACAGGCAGAGGGGACAAGAAGTAGGTGCAGATCTTTATATGACTAAACCTTTTGATCCGGAGATAATCCTGGCAAAAGCAAAAGAAGTATTGCAAATAGTAGAATAAAATCTTAATAAGGAGCATGAGCAAGATTAATTTAAAAAATATTATCAGGAAAGATGGGATTAATAATTTGCTTGAATCCATAATGGATTTGAATAACTCAGGTGGCTGGATTGAAGATGAAAAAGGTAACTGTTTATTGGGATATATTGATTACCAAAAACAATATCAATCCTTACCTGTAAAACTTGATGATGATATTATTGGGATCATTTATGGAAAAGTAAATATTGATGTAGCTACATCACTGCTCCAGCTTTTATGTAATAAAGAAATAGAAAAGAAAAGGCTCGGCAGCGAAGTATTACATTCTTACCAGGAGTTAAACCTGATATTTAATTTTTCAGAAAAACTGGCTCAAACCATTGATCCCAATGCTATTGCTCAAATAACATTAGAAGAAGCAAACAGGGTTATTCAATCCCATCATGGTGTTGTTGTTTTGTGGGATGAGGTAAACCGAAAATTAGAAACCACTGCTGTTGTTGGAGATTTGTTTTTTGAACAGAATAAAGTAAACCAGGAGCTGCCACTATTACTCAACCTTGTAATGAGCGGGCAGTCAGAAATTATTACAGATACAAATCCATTAATAGAAGCAGGAATTCTTAAACCAGAAATTAAAGCCGTTATTTATTCAGCATTAAAGGTAAAGCATCGTATAATGGGTGCGCTTATACTTGCCAGTGAGAAGCAAACGGAATACACAGCAGCAGATCTCAAACTTTTAACAACACTTGCATTACAATCATCTGCAGCCATTGAAAGTGCTTTATTATATGAAAAAAACATAAAGGAGGCAAAAGAGAAAGAAGAGGCAATGCGTCGCTTATATGAAGTAACAGGCAAGTTTGTGCCATATGAATTTATTGATTCGCTTGGTCATAAATTAATTACTGATATAAAACTGGGCGACCAGGTAGAAAAATTAGTAACTGTTCTTTTTTCTGATATCAGAAATTATACAACCTTATCAGAAAGCATGACCCCGGAAGAAAACTTCCAGTTCATTTGTTCTTTTAATGAAAAAATGGGTCCCATAATCCGGAAAAATAAAGGGTTTATAAATCAATATTTAGGTGATGCCATTATGGCTATTTTTCCAAGTAATGCTAAAGATGCTTTATCAGCTGCGGTAGAAATGCAATTATCACTTAAAGAATTGAATGATAGCAGATCAATTCAAAACTTGCCACAAATATATATTGGAATAGGGATGCATACAGGCCCTTTAATTATGGGCATCACCGGCGATAAAGATCGTTTGGATGCAACAACAATATCTGATACGGTAAACACAGCAGCACGTATTGAAAGCCTTACAAAATATTACAAGGCAAGTATTATATTAAGCGATGCCAGCTTGCATCAAATAGAAGATACCGATCAATTTCATCTTCGTCATCTTGGTTTAGTACAGTTAAAAGGAAAGCAAAAGCCAATCAGGATCCATGAATGTTTTAGTGGAAATCATAATAAAGAATTGCAAAGTAAGATCAATACCCTTGAGGTTTTTAATGCGGGCATGATTAATTATATCAATAAATCTTTTGAAGATGCAAAAAAAGCCTTTGGGGAAGTTACCCGCATTAATCCCGAAGATGCAACAGCTGATTTTTTTCATTCAAAAGTAGAAGAAATCATGTTGAAAGGAACTTCTGATAATTGGGTAGGTATCATGGAAATGAATGAAAAGTAATAGCTATTATTATTTTACCTATTAAATATATCTATTTCATTTGGCGGTTTAGTTTATAATAACTTTGCACCTTTGTATGAACCGGAATGAAAAAACTCTCCTTTTTCTTTTAGCAGCAATCAACTTTACACATATCCTGGATTTTATGATCATTATGCCATTAGGTAATTACCTGATTCCATATTTTCATATTTCAACTCAGCAATTTGCACTTATAGTATCTGCATATTCTTATGCAGCTTTTGCGTCTGGTATTATAGCTGCTTTTGTTATTGATAATTTCGACAGGAAGAAAAGCCTTTTGTTTGGTTATACTGGTTTTATTGCAGGTACTTTATTATGTGGTATAGCACCCGATTATAATTTTTTAATTGCAGCAAGAATACTTGCCGGTTTATTCGGAGGATTGATTGGTGCACAGGTGCTTTCTATTGTCGCTGATTATTTTGTATACGAGAAAAGAGGCAGGGCTATGGGTTATTTAATGGCAGCATTTTCTGTTGCTTCCATAGTAGGAATTCCTCTAAGTTTATACATAGCAAATATCTTTAGCTGGCATGCCCCCTTTATATTAGTAGCATTTATGGGATTTGTTTTAATACCATTTACTTTCAAATACCTTCCTTCAATGCGAGGACATATTGAAGCAAATGGCAAAAGAAAACTAACAGAAGCTTTTATTATTATTTTTTCGAGAAAAACAACGTTAGTGGCACTTGTATTTTCTGCACTGCTTTGGTTTGGTCATTTTCTGATCATCCCATTTATTAATCCTTACCTGGAATTTAATGTTGGATTTACAAAAAATGAAATCCCATTGCTGTATGTAGTAGGAGGGACAGCAACTTTATTTTCTGCACCTATGTTCGGCAAACTTGCAGACCAGTATGGCAAATTGCGCATATTTACTTATTGCGCTTTACTGACTTTACCTTTTGTATGGCTGATTACAAATATGCCATCTATTGCTTTTTATTATGTATTGATCATAACAGGATTATGGTTCGTTGTGTCAAATGGCAGGTCTATAGCAGCTCAGGCTTATGATCAGTAATATAATAGAGCCTCAATACAGGGGCAGTTTTATGAGCCTGAACTCTTCATTGCAACAACTGTTTGTAGGAAGTGCATCTTTTATTGCAGGTTTAATTGTAACAAATGACGCTATAACAAAAAAAATTGATCATTATAACTGGCTTGGTTATTTCAGCATCAGTGTATTGGCTTTTTGTGTATTTATGGCATATTATTTAAAAAGATGTATGGGAGATGAAGAATTGTAATAGTGTCTTCTGTTTTATACACGATTAATAACAATATTGAGCCTGCACTTGGCAACTGTTTCTGTTGTAGTTTTGAACTAAACCAAAAGCAACTTCAATGGATTTATATAATGCATTATTACACGTTCATAGTTTTGGACGTTGGATTGTACTGCTTCTATTACTAATTGCAATTTTCAGAAGCCTGGGAGCTGGAACAAGAAACTTCACTCATGGCGATCAACGTGTTGGACTTTTCCTAACTATAACTGCAGACATTATGTTACTTATAGGTATTTATTTATATTTTGTCGGATCATGGGGTTATAAGCAAATACAGGTTCATGGTGGTATGGGAGAAGCCATGAGAGAACCCACTGCGCGATTTTTTGCAGTTGAGCATTTAGTTGGAATGCTTATAGCAATAATATTACTTCATATTGGCAAGGCTCAAGGCAAAAAAGATCTGCCTCATCATATCAAACACAGAAGAACAGCCATTTTTTACATTCTTGCTTTATTAATTATTGTAGCTTCTATTCCCTGGCCATTTAGAGAAATAGGAGTCGGAAGAGGCTGGTATTAAATACCTCTTTTTCCTAATTCAATCACTTCGCAATCTTTGATACCAGAACCATCAATCTTAAAACGAATGATGGTTCTTATTTTATGCCACCCTTGTTTGCCAGCAGCACCGGGGTTCATATGTAAACAACTTATTTGATTGTCATAGATCACTTTTAGAATATGGGAATGTCCGCATATAAAAAGTTTTGCTTTTTCCTCAACTAATTGTTGCTTTATCCCTTTTGCATAACGTGAAGGATGACCACCTATATGAACCATAAACACATTAACTTCCTCACATAACCACACAAGCTTTTCAGGATAAATACTCCTGATATCATAACCATCAATATTTCCATAAACACCTTTTAATGGTTTAAACTTTTTTAGTTGGTCAGCAATCTCTCCTGTACCAAAATCACCTGCATGCCATATTTCATCACATTTATCAAAATGCTTAAATACGGCATCATCTAAATAATTGTGTGTATCTGATATTAAACCGATCTGAATCAATGTTGTAATTGAAATTAAAATCAATAAGATGATCATTTCATTTTTCTAAACACCGGGTACTGCATATGTGCAGGTTCGTAATAAGGCGAATTTTGAAATATAAAATTCAACTGCGCCCTTGCATTTTGAGCAAAGGTTGTATCAGATGCTTTTCGTTCTTCTAATTTGTTTCTTAAGTCAGGGTTTAATTTTAATAATTCAGCAGCTGTTTCTTCAAAAACATAATCAGAATAACCTTCTTTTTGGCCAAGTATGGGATCAAAAAAGTTCCATGCAAAATAACTATCCTCGGCTTGTGGCTCCAATACTTCAATAAGAAATCTATTAGCAGCCTGGTTCATTGGAATTAAATAATCTCCTTTTCTAAATGAAACAGGAACTGTCTTCTTTTCTACCTGCACTTTAGTATTTAAATGATGTCCTTCAAAGGGACGGGCTGATGCCTGGTAGCTGGTGATCCTGTATGATTCAACTTCCAGAACTGTATCTTTTACCAGTATTTGTAATTGAACATTGTTTGCATTAAGCCGTTCAATTACCTTCCACCATCCCTGCGGAATTATATATGCTTTGGGTGTTGTAACAGAAAAAGTATCAATATAAAAATTATAAAAAGGAACTTTTATGTCAAAAGGTTTTGTTTGATCATAAAATAATCTTTCAAGTCCTGTTACATCACTCTTTTTTTTACCTGCTTCGTATCCTTTGTATAAAATTTGCGATGATCTTGATGAATCAAGCTTCCAGTGTAATGCAAAGGATGATTGTGTTTGCTGTTGCTTTTTATTTTGCTGGCGTATTTGTATAATTTGTTTACCATGGAAAGCTGTAAACTCTATAAAACTTTCCATTAATGCTTTTGTTGCTTCTACTCTTTGTGGATAAGGCTTTAGCATATGTGTTTCGGGAACAAATGCAAACGAATTGAATAAACTTGCATAGCCACTGCTATAGCGGGGGCTATCCCAGAATTCGGGCCATCCTTTTTCAGGCGTTTCACCAAAATGATTTACATAAGGAACAAGAGGAAAGTTTTTTTTCTGCATCATGGAGTATAATGCAGGTTCAAAAGTTTGATTTAAAAATTCACCCATTATACCACCCAGTTTATTATGT
>JACDAZ010000313.1 GCA_013695175.1 Flavisolibacter sp.
GTTCCGGCAATGGAGGCATTAGCATTCTCAGAAAAGAAATCCGTGATGAATTGCAGCATAATTACGAGGCAAAACGGGACACCAGGATATTTGAAAATTTTACTACAAACGAAGGACTTGCTAATGACGTTGTATATGATGCAGTTGAAGATAAGAATGGCAACATGATCATCGGTACCAACTTAGGTTTTACAGTTATCAAGGGTGGATTGAGTACAAATAAACCTATTGCGAAAGAACAAATTGAATATTACAACTGGAAGAACGGCTATGGGATAAAAGATGTAAATACACAGGCAATGTATGTAGACAGTAAGGGCATTGTTTGGGCAGGTACAAGTGAAAAACTTGTTCGATTTGATTATGCTGCTATTCATAAAAATACTGATCCTCAGGAAGTGCGCATACGAAGTATAAAGATTAATTATCAGGACGTGAGCTGGTATAATTTATTTTCTAAACATGTAGAAAATAAGAATAAAAAAGATCAAATTTTATCTGCCATGTTACTGGAAGAAAGCAACCTGTATGGTAAAGCAATCAGTAAGGCAGAAAGGGATGTGGTGCATAAAAAATATTCAGGTATTAAATTCGACAGTATCAGCCGGCATTACTCCGTACCCATCAACCTGAAGCTTCCGTACAAGCACAATAATGTAAATATTGATTTTGTTGCTATTGAGCCCGCAAGACCCTTTTTAGTGCGTTATCAATATATGCTGGAGGGCTATGACAAAGGCTGGAGTCCTGTAACAGATAAATCAACAGCCAGCTTTGGTAATATTGATGAAGGAGTATATACTTTCCAGGTTAAAGCTATGAGTCCGGAGGGGGTTTGGAGTAAACCGATTTCCTATCAATTTGAAGTATTGCCACCCTGGTACCGTACATGGTTTGCTTACTTCATTTATGCAGCCGCTTTATTTAGTCTTGTTTATATTTTATATAAAGGCAGGATCAGGCAATTAGAAACTAAGCAGGCAGTACAGCTGGAAACTATTATAGCTACACAGGAAGAGGAACGTAAAAGAATATCCAGAGACCTTCATGATGATATTGGAACCAAATTGTCGGCATTAAAATTATTTTTAACTTCTTTAAAAACAAGTGTTGATAAAAAGCAGTACCAGCAAGTAGAAGAACTGGCCGGGAATAGTGAACAACTTATTAATTACACAATCAAGGATGTAAGGAACATGCTATTGAACCTAAGCCCGGGTATACTGGAAGAATTTGGTTTTGCCACTGCTATTGAAAGTTTAGTGAACCAGATCAACCAAACCAAAACAGTTCATTTTAATCTAACTATGTTCGGGATGAATATGGAGTTAAAAAAGGATTATGAGCTCACTTTATACCGTATAACACAGGAGCTGATTAACAATGTTTTAAAACATGCAGAAGCCAAACATGTTGATTTGCAAATAGGTTATAGAAATGAAAGGATAATTATCATGATTGAAGATGATGGTAAGGGTTTTGATATGAGCGACCACCAGGATGGCTATGGATTTAAAAACCTTCAAACACGTACCAAACTATTAAATGGAAACATGATTATAGATTCACAAAAAGGAAAAGGGACAAGTGTTTCTATTGAGATTCCCTATAAAATTATTGCTGTATGAAGTATTATACTCCTTCCTATAATTTATTGATTGCAGATGACCATCAGCTGATTATTGATGGCTTATGCGGCATTTTGAAAGATGAAAAAATTATTGACACCATCCATTCTGCAGTTAACGGCCAGGATGCCATTGACAAGGTAATGAGTGAACAGATAGATTGTGTTTTGATGGATATAAACATGCCGGTAGTGAATGGTTATGAAGCCACTAAAATCATCAAACAAAAAAGACCGGATATAAAAGTTATTGTTGTGAGTATGATTTCAGATGCTTCTGTTGTAATAAAATTTTTGAAAGCAGGTGCAGATGCTTTTATATTAAAAGATACAGGAAAAGATGAATTGCTGAAAGCCATTGAGAAAGTTATGAACAATGAAAAGTATGTTAGTAATGAATTGAATTTAAATCTTTATCAGCATTTAAGTCTAAAGAAGAATTCTACTTCCAATAATCACCTCACACCACGCGAAACGGAAATTGTAGGACATATTGCCAACGGCATGACAAATCATGAAATTGCAGAAAAATTATTTTTGAGCACCAGTACTGTAGATACACACCGGAAGAATATTCTTGCCAAACTATCTCTCAAAAACACAGCTGCATTAGTTAAATATGCAGCAGAAAACAACCTTCTCTAAAAGTCTACACTAAAAAGGGGAGTAACAAAATAGATTAAAAGGTGTATGGAAAAAATTTAAATGATGTTTAAGTTTACGCAGGTTTTTTTAAGCTGCTTTCATCTTCAAAACATATATCATGAAAATAACAAAAGCCCTTTTATCCGTGATGGCAATTTTTTTAGCATTTTATTTTATAGCATGCACGTCTATTCATGCACAAAAGGGAGAGCTGGAAATATTGGATGTAAGAACGACAAAAGAACCAGCTGAGAATTTGCAGGTACATAATCCTTATGATGTGGAAGTTTTTCGTATCCGTTTCATGGGAGAAGGATATAAGGTAAGATATTATCAAAAAGAAAATAATTCTCTTACAAGCCATGAAGCTATGTATATGTTACCCGACGAGTATGACAAAGCGATCTACAATTGGACTAGTGACACATCACTTATCATACGATTACATAACACTAAAACCAAACAGGAAAAGAAGTTTGAAGTATTTGGTTATGGTTCTACATCGGGAATTAGAGATTAAAAACTATAGGTTCGAAAAGACGTACGCTACAAAAACTTTAAAGAATTAATATCATGATCTTTAATAAGGTTATCCTATTTTCCTT
This sequence comes from Flavisolibacter sp., assembly GCA_013695175.1. Taxonomy (GTDB): domain Bacteria; phylum Bacteroidota; class Bacteroidia; order Chitinophagales; family Chitinophagaceae; genus Flavisolibacter. The sequence continues at coordinate 2,878 of JACDAZ010000313.1, forward strand.
TAAAAAGACAGCTTTTTTTCTACTTTTTATTTTGCCGTTGGTTAGTTCTTCACAAGTAATCATCGATAAAACGCTGCTTGAAAATAGTGATGTATGGAAGCCGAAAATTGCACTGGCTGTTATTGCAAATAGTCTTAAAAAGGTTTCTATAGGACCTCTTGAAACAGTAGAAATAGAAAAAGGTGAAAAAAATGTAATCCGATCAAGAGAAAGATCTTTTATAATAGAAAATGGAAGGTGGGGATTTGTAAGGGATTACCATATTGAAAAGAGGCAGCCATTTGATCTTACTGCCGTTTATAATAATCAGGATAGTGTATTTATAAATATGCAAATGGTTACATCAGGCAGCGGGCGAAATAATGGTTTGATACATGGCAAAAAACAATTAGCTGAAGATGTAACCAGTTCAATTTTTTGTGAAGAAACAATTATTGAAACTAATCATGATACAACAAGATGGGTCTTAAAAAGAAGTAGTACCAGCGAGTATTTCTCTTACGAGGTAGAAAAAAGTGGCATTGTCAGTAGTGCCGGTGATATGATCACCATTCATTCCGCAAAAGGTTTTAGAAAGAAAATTTATGAAATTAGTTTGCCTGAGGGACTTGTGTTTATGCGGAATGGTCAGCAAATAGCCGCCTATCAATTTGCTCCAAAAAATTTATGGCTTCTAAAAGATCTAAGTGATCAGGATAAACAAATATTGGGTGCAGCAGTTATAGCTATCTTGTCAGATTACAGAAATAGCTTTTAGGCTCTGTTCTATCTCCAACTTATTTGGCTTAATAATCATGATGACTTATATGTTCATCTGTCTACACCATAAAGGGGAGTAAATAATTACTCCTAAACGTGTATTACAACGATGCATTTGTTCATAGATTTTTACATCATCAATTAGAACATAAAAAAATACATTTATGAAAATACTCTGTCTTCTAATGCTAATGATTATGTTTTCCAATCCATCTTTTTCACAGAACATTGATCAGGACCAGCGATTAACACAGAACGACTTCCTTAAAAAGAGCAAGAACCAAAAAACAGCCGCCTGGATTGCAACAGGCGTGGGCACGACCATTTTTGCTGTTACTGTGTTCGCTGCTGCGTCTATTCCTCCTTATCCTACTTATGGGGAAGACGAAGTGGAAAGTACTGGGACAGTGCCGGCAGTAATAGGGCTTGCCTGTATTGCAGCCGGTGGTTATTTATTTTTTGCTTCGGCAAGGAACAAACGTAAAGCAAGAGCAGCAACGGTTTTTCTTGATATAGAAAATGCTCCAATGTTGCAATATACATCTATCAACAAACAATCGTTTCCTGTTTTAGGTTTGAGAATAAGTTTTTAACTGCCAGGAAAAATCAAAACATTCCAATAAAAAATCATAATGAAAAAAACGCTTACACTTTATCTCATTTGTTTAGTAGTAATGAGCTCTTGTGCACCCTCACGGTTTGTAAAGCCACTTCAAAAAAACCAGCAGGCGGTAAATGTGGCTTTAGGTGGACCACTGTTTGAATATAGTGATGTTGTTATTCCTATGCCATTTCTTTCTGCAAGTTATGGTTATGGTTTTGACAGTACTTTGACAGGCTTTGCGGCATTGAACGTTTCCGCAGCTTTGTTTGGAAACCTGCAAATGGAAATAGGTGCCACCAAGCAGGTGCTGAAACAATCGGGTTATGTACCTGCTATCAGTATAACACCCGTAGCCAACCTCATATACAAGAACAAAGACGCCAAAAAATTTTATCCGCAACTGGATCTAAATGCTTTCTGGGAATTTAACCAGAATCGAAATTTGTTTTATGCAGGTGTTTCTAACTGGTTTGAACTAGCCGGTAAAAAGGCACACGAGCAGGAACAAACCAACCATTGGTTAATTAGTCCGCACATTGGTCAAACATTTATTAGAAAGAGATGGGATTTTACCATTGAAGCAAAAATAATAGCACCTAATATTAGTTATGAAAGTAATGTTGTTGATTATAAATCGCCTTTAGGGAAAAGAGGTGCCTTTGGTATTTATTTTGGTTATACACGCAAATTCTAATCGATGAAACGTACTACAATACAAATATTGGTTCTATTTATTTTTTCAATTGTCATTGCAGGTTGTCAAAAACTTGATGATAACCTTTTTAACCCTAATGAAAACAAGATTACAGAATACCAGCTGAATAATTATAAAGGCGAAGTAGATTTTAAGCTACCTGAAAGCTACCAGATATCCAATGATAAAGTGCATTTATTTACGCTGGAATCAAAAGCAGCGGATGAAGCGGAAGCAACCACTATTCATGCTGTGTATATTGGGGACCGGCAGCGAATAGCTACTGATACTGTTATTATGTATTGCCATGGCAATAAGGACCACATGGATTTTTATTGGCCACGTGCCCAGTTGTTGGCAAATGTCAATGGTAAAAATAATTATGGCATATTGATGATCGATTACCGCGGTTATGGTTTATCCGGTGGAAAGCCATCGGAAAAGGCATTATATGTTGATGTAACTACGGCTTTAGCATGGTTGTCATCACAAGGATTAACCAGTAACCGTTTGATAATGTATGGATTTAGTATGGGCAGTATACCTGCAACGCATTTAACGGCTGAACCAGTTAATCTTAAGCCGGAAAAACTGATGCTTGAAGCTCCCATAGCATCCGCTAAAGTAATGGTGCAGGATGCTACAGGGCTGGCTACACCTGCCGCTTTTGTTACTGATTTAAAAATTGACAATGTTGAAATGATCAAAAAAGTAACGCAACCTTTATTTTGGATTCATGGTACAAAAGATGACTTTTTAAATATCAATACGCATGGGCAATTGGTTTTTGATAACCACAAAGGGAGCTTTAAAGAAGCACATAAAATTGCCGGTGCAGGTCACAGTAACATACCACTTGAAATGGGATTTCAAAATTACCTGCAGGTGGTTGGAAATTTTATCAGGAGGTAAAGTGGGAAAAAGTACAGTTTAATTGAATACATTTCCCAGGCAAAACTTTTGTTTAAGCAGTTTCTTTTTTGATTCTATTGAACCGTTGTCTTTTATTTAAGGGGTTGAAATTGCAGTTGCAAAGGGAATATTGTTTTTTAATAAACCAAAATAAACTGTAAAGTGTTTGATATGTGAAAGAAACAAATTACTTCGTTTTCCAGATTTCGAGATAAATGCTTCACATGATTACGCGTTGCGGTAAATTGCTTCAACAATAATTAACTAATGAAAAAGAGCACCTGGTTTTTACTGCTTTTTACGGGAATACTTGGAACTGCTCAGGCGCAGAAAGGCGAAAAAAGTATTGCTGCAGGACCTTTAATTTCTTTACCTCTTGGTGCGGACGGGGGGACACACTGATCTTAAAACAGGCGGAGGTTTGGAGGCTATTGGGCAGTACAATTTTTCAAATAGAAGTGCGCTACTATTGAAGACTAGTTTTACTTCCTGGGCCTATCAAAACTGGGCGCTCTATTATCGTGAAAGCAGGAGAGTTTCTTTTTTAACCATTCAAGGGGGTTACGGATACCAGTTTGGCACTTCCGGATTTTTCATCAACGGACTGGCCGGGCTAGATGCTGACTTGCATGACAGCTTTACATCGGTCTCATTTACACTGGGAGCCGGGAAGCGGTTTATAGTGAATGAAGATCGCTTTTTGGATGTCGGTATTGACTTTGTTGTCGCTGATGCAGAAAACCGGTTAAAAATCAAGGTGCTTTTAAGTCTTTTTCGATTGACTCCTAGAGAGTAAATTCTGGTAAGATGACAAATGTGCTGCTTTAAGATGATAAATTTCTCGAATCACAGGCAGAAGTACAAGGTTCAACAAAACAGTTCTATTTTACTTAGTAATAAAT
>JACDAZ010000341.1 GCA_013695175.1 Flavisolibacter sp.
GTTTACAGGATCCAAGACGTAGAAGAGTTTACAGATCTGCCAGAACTTTATCTGCTTCGGCTATGGTTTTCAGATGTACTAACTATGGTGCCAACCCTTCAGATGCTACCAATAGTGATAATACATCAGGACCTGGTTATGGGTTGATAAATGTAGCTCTTGACTCTTTTGCAGTACCTGCAACACCTTTAGCTGCAACCGGGGCGACAAAACCAATGTGGCTATTATCCAATGTTGAAGCTGCATTTTTAGTTGCCGAAGCTGCTGCAAGAGGGTGGTTACCTGGCGTTAATGATGAAGAAGCTTTTAAAGGTGCAGTACGTGAATCTTTCAGGTATCTTGGACTTTCTGATGCTCAGGCAGATGAATATTTGGATGCTAATACTGTTCCTACTCCTAATCCAAGAGTAGCATATCCAGCTGGTGGTTCTTTAACAGAAAAAATGACAGCTATTGCATGGCAGAAATACTTTGCATTAAATGGTATGCAGGGAAATGAAGCCTGGACAGATTGGCGCAGATTTGGTATAGTTCAACCTCCTTTATCAATAGCACCTGAAAGAGGAAATAATCCAATACCAAGAAGATTATTATATCCTTCAGGAGAGTTTAGTTACAATGATGAAAACGTACCTAAAGGTGTAACTCAATTTGGTAAAGTGTTTTGGGACCTATAAATAATAATTAAAAAAAATGGTAAACATGAAAAAATTGTTTTTAAATAATAAGTACCTGTATTTTACCCTGGCACTTAGTTTCTTTTTGTCTTCTTGTCTTAAAGACAAAGGCTTTGATAATGGGGAATATGGTACAGTTAATAGAAATACTGAAGGGCAAAAATGGATTAGTATTCCTTTAGGTGCATTTAAGACTAATGCAATTGGTGTAGAATCGAGAGCAGCGTTTCAAAGTATAGACCTTTTCCCTGTTTCTTTTGATTATAAAGATCCTGCAGCGACTGATATTACAGTAACAGTTCAGGTAAATAATGACCTTGTAACTGCTGCGGACCCTTCTATTATTATTCTTCCCCCAAGTGCCTATAACATTCCATCTAATACGCTTACTGTAAAAGCTGGTGAGCGAATTAGTGATGTCTTAGCATTGAGTATTAATACCTCCACTCTGGACCCATCAAAAAAGTATGGAATAGGGTTTTCTATAACTGGTGTTTCAGATCCATCAATACAAATGTCATCTAATCTTAAAAATGCAGTTTTTGTATTTACTATTAAAAATAAATACGATGGAATTTATAGATATAGTGCTGAATACGATATTCCTGCAGATAGAGATCCAGCGTGGTTAAGATCATTTACATATGGCTTTGAAGTTCATCTACTTACTACCGGTCCCAGGTCTGTTTCATTTTTAAATACAGCGTTTAACGCCGGTTTTATACCATTAATGGTTCCAGGCGCAAGTGGATTTGGTGGAACAGGAATGGCTATAGTTTTTGACGAAAATGATAAAGTGATAAGTGTTACAAACCCAGTACCGCCAGATTCCAGAAACAGACAAGTTGCTTTAAATCCTTCAGGGAACAGTCGTTATGATAATGCTACCAAAACCTTGTATTTGGATATTATATTTACCCAAAACGGTTTTGATCCAATTCCAATGCGCATAACAATGACATTTCTAAGGGTAAGACCTTAATATATTAATTTCAAAAATTCTAAGGGCTGCTGAAATGCAGCCCTTTTTATGGGCTATTTTAGTATCTCAATTATTATTATATGAAATTCCTCCTAAGTTTTTTAATCTTATTTATAGCAATAAATAGTGAAGCACAAGTTGACCCTGTGGGAGATTATAACAGGCATGTAGCTTCCAATTGGAAAGGAGAATTTGCCAGAATTGGCCCTTATCGTGTAAAAGGAACTCCTCATTTTTATGGTGTTTCCTTACCGGGTACCATCACTTATAAGGCCGGAAGAAAAGAATCTGATAAGAAGATATTTTATGATATATACCACCATAAAATTGGAACAGATTTAAATGAAGTTTTTATAGATGTAACTGAATCTGTCCAGGAATTTTTTGTTGAATTACCTGAAGCTTATGG
>JACDAZ010000356.1 GCA_013695175.1 Flavisolibacter sp.
GCATAAGCCAATAAGAGACCCATGGCACCAGTGACAAAAAATATTACAATCATTTGAATGACATTCCCGAAAATTTCCATGGAAAACCAGTGATAGATCCCAAAGGCAATAGATGAAATTGCAATGGCAATAGCAGGTCCGGCTTTTTTGATCAGTATATATAAAAGAACACCTCTAAAAATAAGTTCTTCAAATAAAACAGATTTTATATTCCACCATACACCTGACAAAATGAGTAAGGAAGAAATATTTGGATTTAATATCCATTCTTCTTTACCAAAGTACATTCTCAATATGTAGCCTGATGTACAAAAAATTGCTGTAACTAAAAGGAAAATGGCAAAATACAACAATCGGTGTTTCGTTGGAAAAAATCCAAGAACACCCAGGTGTTTTTTTTCACAAAGCCAAATGATAAGCCATGAGACAGCTAACTGTACAATGATTCCTAACATAATGCAGTAAATAAATAGTAACTTTTTTGTTAAATGGGTGAAACTAAATAGCATTAAACGGATTAAGACTAAAGCAATTTTTAAGTGGAAATAAATTTCTTATGAATTCATTTCACTACAGATCCTGCACTTTCATTTCTAAACTCCAATTTGGAATTTCAACATTTAGCTTACATCCTTATCAGAGTGAAGAAATAATACTCATTCTGCCACCGAAAAACGCTGCACGGTTTTCAATATTATTACACTATTATTTTGCTTATACATTCATTTCAAAGCTATAGCATTTGTCAATGGCTAAATTTCCTTCTTTGTTGTTCATAATCAAAATATTAATCATCAAATTTACATTCAGCCAGTAAATCCTATTTACACCACCTGTGTTTTGAAAATTACCATTCCTGTAATAAATATACCATTTGGAATAAGAGCGTGTATTTTAATCCAAAGTCAAATATGAAATCATCCTTATTATACTTGTTTTTATTAATTTCTTTTTCAAGTTCTGCACAATCAGCCCGGGAGTATCTACAAACAGCGGTTCATGCTTATGGTCCATGGCAATCTGTACAAACTTTTAGTTACGGGCTAGAAGGTTATCGCATTGCTGTAGCACAGGGAAAAACATATAAAAGTGGTGAGAAACAACATTATTTTAATACTAAAACTTTCGACTACTCTTCTAATAAAGCATTTGAACAAAATACCAATATATTTCCCGGTGGCTGGGTCTTTAAATTCGCAAACATGGCAATTGACACAACTTTTTATAGTTGGGATATTGATCAAAACAGGGGAGGTAAAATTTTAAATAAAGGAGGGGCAGCACAGGCTAAGCAGATTTATAATTTCAGGAATAATCAAATACCATATTACCGTGTACAGGAAATTAATGAAACGACAGATTCACTTGTTTTACTTCCAAAAGAAGGTGCGCTAACGCGTATACAACGTTTTCCTGCAACAGGCAATCCCATAGTGTACACTTTCGATACAACAAATAAATTAATATCAGTAGATGCGCCTGCTTCAAAACAAAGACTTGTTTTTTCTGACTATGTGTCGGTAAATGGCTTTACCAATTCAGCTACAGTAACTTTATTTATAGATGATGCTTTGGCTACCGAAGAAAAAATTAAAAACTGGAATTATAATTTCACTCCTGCACAAAACCAGTTTAACATTCCCGAGGGTTATACACAAACTGTACGAGGAGCTATTTCGGTTTCAGAAATTGCAAAAGATGTTTTTCTAATTGATAATATTGGTGGAGACAGAAATGTACTGTTTGTGAATATGGATGAATATATTGTAGTAATTGAGGCCCCATTGTCTTCTGAAACATCAAAGGATATTTTAAAACGTATAAAAGAAACGATTCCCGGAAAGCCTGTTAAATATGTTTTTGCAACTCATTTTCATTCAGATCATACCGGAGGATTAAGACAATATGCTTTTGAAGATGCTATACTTTTAATGGCTGAAAACACAACTGCATATGTAAATGATTTATTGGGAGGACAACAAAAGGATGATTTTGGCAAAAGCGGAAAGAAAGCAGATATTCAGACATTCAGGAATATGTTGGAATTAAAGGATAAAAATCATCATATTATTTTTTATGAAGTACCTAATACACATGCAGATGGAATGGCATTGGCATATTTTCCAAAAGAAAAAATAATTTACCAGGGCGATCTTCTTTCTGTACCACTGGATGGATCATTACCATATAGTGTAAATGTTATACAGGAAATGCAAGATTTTATTCAAAAAAATAAGATCACATACAACCGTATGGTAGGGCATCATGGATTAAATAATATAACTCCCGAAATGGTAAAGCAGATTTTAAACAATAAAAAAGAAGTCAAATACTAATTCATTTTTTAAACTAAATTTATCGTGCAACTGCGATCATTTGATTAATGCGTGTTAAAAATTTACAGGCGTTCTGTTTTCATTTCTAAATTCCTGTTGGGTATTTCAACATTTAATTTACAACCTTGTCCGGGAGAAGAAATTATACTCATTCTACCGCCAAAAAACTCTGCACGTTTTTCAATATTTTTTAAACCTATGCCTTTACTTTTTACGCTCATATCAAAGCCTGTACCGTCATCTTCAATAACCAATATCAATGAATCTTCAGTGGGTGTAATACTTAAAAGAACATGGGTAGCATTTGCATATTTTAAAATATTATTCAGTTGTTCCTGGATGATCCTGTAAATAGCTAATTTTTTTTCATCATCAAGTGTTACAAGCTCTTTTTGTTCCGGTAAATTTATTTGAATATTTACCTGACCTCCTGATGACATTTGATCGGCAAGATCATTTAATACAACTTCAAACTCAGATTCATCAAATGAAGGCGGAATCATAGCATGAGAAATATTCCTTACTTCAACAATCGCTTCACTGATCGCTTTACTGCCATTATCAAGATAAGTATTTATGTCACCGGGGTGTGTTTTGGCAGAATCAATCATCATCTTAGCGGCAGCTAATAACTGGTTTATATTATCATGAAGTTCTTTACCAATCTCTTCTCTTTCTTTTTCCTGTGCTTTAATGGTTATTTCGCTGATCTGTTTTTGCCTCTCAAGTTCCTGGTTTAATAGCTGGTGCTGCAATTCGGTTACTTCTGTTGTATCCTGTACCACACCTGCAATTCTATAAGCAGTTCCATCTTGTTTCCTGAGAATAAGAGCTTTCAGGTTTACAAATCTTGTAGAATCATCAGGAACAATGATTCTGAAAAAACTGCTAAAGCCTTTTGCATCTCCTTCTATTGCTTCTTCAAATTTTTGACGCAGGTGGGAAAGATCATTGGGGTGAACAAATCTTTTTATATCATCAGGATTATGGTAACCGCTTTGCATGCCACATAAAGTTTCTATGGCTTCACTAAAAAAAACTTTATTTTCTTTTACATTGAAATCCCAGATCACATCTGCAGTAGCTTTTGCAGCCAGTTCAAATCTTTCTCTTACTTCATGATAGGCTTTTTCTACTTTTTGTTTTTCTATAGCTTGTTTAATGGCAACAGGGAGGCGTTGAAGCTTGTCTTTAAAAATATAATCACTGGCACCCAACTTCATTATTTCTATAGCAAAACCTTCGGTAATCGTATTTGTAATAATAATGAAGGGAATAAAGGGGGCTTTTTCATTACGTATTTCTAAAGCACCAACAGAATCAAAATCCGTAAGCTGGTGATCGGCAAGGATAATATCAAACGCTTTATTCTCCAGCGCATTGATATAAGCTTCTTTATAATCTGTAATTTCCCATTGGCAGTTGATACCGGAATTTTGCAGAAAGCCTGTAATCACTTTTACATGCAGCTTATTATCTTCCAGTAGTAGAATATTTAAAACATCAGGAGTATCCAACATGTTTTTAAATGGTTAAGATTAGCGTCAACTACCGTTAATAAATAGTCTATAATAATGCCAGATTATTAAAGACTTACATCAAGATAATAAAGTATTTACCAAGTTAGAAAAAATACTAAGTAAACTAACGATACGGGCATTGAAATTTTACTACTCTAAGGGTCATAACAGTTATAAATAGCAAATGGTTTCTGATACTAGTCAGGAATAGGTTTAGATGTTATTATACTATAGTTACTTCTATGCCCATGCTTTTTATTGTATCAACCATGTGCTGAGAAATACCATTATCAGTTATAATATGTTCAATTTCTTCTATGCCGCATATTTTACCAAAACCTCTTTTTCCAAATTTTGATGAATCAGCCAGAACAATGGTTTGTTGTGCCGCAGCTATCATTTTGCGGTTTAGCTGTGCTTCCATCATGTTGGAAGTGGTCAATCCAAAATCAAGGTCAATGCCATCAACGCCTAAAAAAAGTTTGCTGAATGAAAAGTCTTCCAGGATTTTTTCTGCATAAGTGCCGGTGACAGAAGTTGAACTTTTTCGCAGTATGCCTCCTAATTGAATGATCTCAATTTCTGTATGGCGGGTTAATTCCAGAGCTACATTCAGTGCAGCAGTAATCACGGTAAGATTTCCTTCCGGTTTTATATTTTTTGCCAGAGATAAAACTGTAGTACCGGAAGCAATTAAAATACAATCATTCGGTACTATAAGCCTGGCAGCTGCAGCACCTATATCATATTTTTCATCTGATTTAATCTTAGCTTTTTCATTTACAGGCTTGTCTGCTGTATAAGGATTATCCACCGTTGCACCACCATGGGTACGAAAAAGCAGGTTTTTTTCTTCCAGCAGCTTCAGATCCTTACGAATGGTTACAGATGAAACGTTTAATGCCTGGCAAAGATCCAGCACATTTACACTGCCTTCAGTTTTAATCCTATCTATAATATATTGATGCCGGTCAATTAAGGCGCTCATAGCCTTTTGTATAAAGTTTTATAGATGAGTAAAATAAGCAATTTCGAAATCAAATGAAGTGATTTCAAGAATTTTGAGATTTGAAATTAAAAAAAAGTTTGTTCGAAATAAAATAAAACCTATTTTGCTTATTAATCCAAATATCGAAACAACTCGAAACTTAAATGAAATCCTCTCTTATTTTTAAAACTGCAAGGGAAAATCAACTTCAACAATTGGAAGATACTCTGCTTACCTGGGATGTATTGGTGATTGGAGGTGGCGCCACAGGTTTGGGAATAGCACTTGATGCTATTAGCCGTGGTTACAAAACACTTTTAGTAGAACAATCAGATTTTGCAAAAGGTACTTCAAGCCGCAGTACAAAATTGATACATGGCGGAGTGAGATACCTGGCTCAAGGTGATGTAAGACTGGTAAGGGAAGCCAGTATTGAAAGAGGATTATTATGCAGAAATGCCCCTCATCTGGTAAAAAACCAGCCTTTTATTATTCCTGTTTATTCCATCTGGGATAAATATAAATATACCATTGGACTGAAATTATATGATTGGATTGCAGGAAAACTTTCTCTGGGTTCTTCAGTTTTTATATCACGTCAACAAACACTTGAAGCATTACCGGGTATCAAACAAGATGGATTGCTGGGAGGTGTAAGATACCAGGATGGCCAGTTTGACGATGCAAGGCTGGCAATAAACCTGGCACAAACAATCATTGAAAAAGGAGGCACTGCATTGAATTATGTAAGGGTGAGGGATCTTATAAAAGATCAAAATAAAATAAAAGGCGCTATACTGCAGGATGTGGAAAATGATAAGCTATATGAAGTAAACGCACGTGCCATAATAAATGCAACTGGTGTTTTTGTTGATGATATTCTTCGGATGGATAATCCTTCTGCTCAAAAAACTATTTGTGTAAGCCAGGGAATTCATGTTGTATTAGATAAAAAATTTTTTCCGGCACAATATGCACTCATGATACCTAAAACAAGTGATGGAAGGGTATTGTTTGCTGTACCCTGGCATAATAAATTGATTTTGGGCACTACCGATACGCCGGTTGCTGAAGCTTCTCTTGAGCCAAAGGCAATGGAGGAGGAAATAGATTTTATACTGGAGACTGCAGGAGAGTTTCTAACAGTAAAGCCTGAACGAAAAGATATACTTAGCATATTTGCAGGTTTACGGCCACTGGCGGCGCCAAAAAAAGACAGCGATACCACCAAAGAAATATCCCGTTCTCATAAAATAACCACATCACCTTCTGGACTTTTTACAATGCTTGGTGGCAAATGGACCACTTTCCGAAAGATGGGAGAAGACATGATGGATCATATTGAAAAATATTCAGGTTGGAAGCGTAGAAAATCCAGGTCTGCATCTATAAAAATTCACGGTGCTGCACCTTCAAACGGTATATCTGATCCACTTGACTATTATGGAAGCGATGCAGCGTTTATAAAACAACATATGAATGGTTCTTCCGGTCAATGGATTTCACCTGCATTACATATTCATAAAGAACAAGTGCGATGGGCAGTGGAGCATGAAATGGCAAGAACTTTAGAAGATGTGCTGTCGAGACGTACAAGAGCTTTATTACTGGATGCTGCAGAAAGTATTCGCATTGCAGAAACGGTAGCAAGGTATATGGCTGAATTACTTAAAAAAGATGAATTATGGATACTGCAACAATTAGAAAAATATAAAAATTTGGCAAGTCAATATTTGTATCAAAACAAACAAACCGGTGCAGTTTATGAATTGAACAAGGGTTTGAATGCTATATAATGATGAAAATGCTGAAACCTCCGGCCATAAACCGCAAGTAGTTGAGGAGAGAATAGATCCTGATTACCGCAAACGGAGAATGCAGGTTTTCCTGGCATTTTCATTGGTTATGCAGGCTATTACCTGGTAAGAAGAATTTCTAAATGGTCATACCCGATCTTATTGAGCAGGGATATTCAAAAGGTGAACTTGGCGTAGCGCTTTCAGCAATTTCTATTTCTTATGGCATTGATTCAACAGCATATAATGAAAAACATGAAGAGGAGCTAACCACTAGACAGATTTTAAAAAAGCTGTAGGTACCGCGGCTGGTTTAACTGGTTTATTTGGGTACCTGGGTGGTGCATTATTTGCCAATGCGGCCATGGGATATGTGGTTGAATATTGGGGTTGGAATGGAGGTTTTATCATTCTTTCGACTACCTGCTTCCTTGCCATTTTATTTACAGCCTTTACATGGCGAAAATGTTTACCTGGTTGATCTGCATCCGCATTTTTCTAATGAACAAGGCAAACTAAATAAAAATTTTACGATGTATGGTCTGCATCTGAATGCAGAAGGGTATAAATTGTGGAAGCATGTATTGGGACAGGGCAGGTGCCTCACTAAAAAAGATAAAAATGAAGTGCATATACTGGATAGTTATTTGTTTTTTTATGGTGTCATGTAAAACTATAAAACAACCCGAAAAAACTGTTACTATGCCGGCTTTTGATAAACAGGGTCACAGGGGCAGTCGTGGACTGATGCCGGAGAATACTATTCCTGCTATGCTAAAAGCTATTGACCTGAATGTTACAACACTTGAGCTGGATGTGGTGATATCTGGTGATGGTAAAGTAGTGGTTTCACACGATCCTCATTTTCATGAAAATATAACTACAACACCCGAAGGCAATCATCTAACAAGAACAGATGCACCGAGTCGTCTTTTATATAAGATGACCTACGACTCAATAAAAAAGTATGATGTAGGAATATTGCCACATCCTGATTTTCCACGACAACAAAAAATACGGGTTCATAAACCATTGTTGGCCGACCTGATCAAAGCATCTGAAGATCATGCAAGATCAAATGGGAAAACCATGTTCTATAATATCGAGATCAAGTCAAAACCGGAGAATGATGGAATCAAACATCCGCCTGTACAGGAATTTGCAGACAAAGTTTCAGATGTCATTATTCAATCAGGTATTCATTCAAGAACCACTGTACAATCTTTTGATCCCCGTGCTTTGCAAGCGGTAAGAAAAACACATCCCAACACTATTCTTTCTTTGCTGATAGAAAATACTGATAAAAGAAGTTTGGATGAACAATTAAGAGAGTTGGGTTTTATTCCTCAGGTGTATAGCCCTCATTTTTTACTGGTAAATAATGAATTGCTTGCTGCATGCAGGCAAAAAAATATGAAAGTGATACCCTGGACTGTTAATACCATTGAAGTAATGAAACTATTAAAGGAAATGGGAGTTGATGGTATCATCACTGATTATCCTGATCTGTTTGCCCAACTTGATTAAGCTTTTTCATTTTAATTGTTATTATGTCAAAATACATTCTTTCTTTAGACCAGGGTACCACCAGTTCAAGAGCAATTGTATTTAATAAAAAGGGAGATATAGTATCGCTGGCACAAAAGGAATTCACACAATTTTTTCCTCAGCCGGGATGGGTGGAACATGATGCTAATGAAATATGGAGTACACAATTGGGTGTGGCAACTGAAGCAATTTTAAAAGCAGGATTGACTGTTCATGATATAGCCGGAATAGGTATCACCAATCAACGAGAAACGGCTGTGGTGTGGGACAGAAAAACTTCCAAACCCATTTTTAATGCTATTGTTTGGCAGGACAGGCGTACTGCAGGTTTTTGTGATGAATTAATTAAAGACGGTTCATCTAAAATGATTTCAGAAAAAACCGGACTTGTAACCGATGCATATTTTTCTGCTACTAAAGTAAAATGGATACTGGATCATGTACCCGGAGCCAGGGCTAAGGCTGATAATGGAGAACTTTGTTTTGGAACTATAGACAGCTGGCTGCTTTGGAAGCTTACTAACGGAAAAGTACATGCGACAGACATTAGCAATGCAAGCCGCACCTTGCTTTTTAATATTCATACAAGATTGTGGGATGAGGATTTGCTAAAGCTTTTTACTATTCCAGCCAGCATGTTGCCTGAAGTGCGCAGCAATAGCGAAGTATATGGGTTTACACAACATTTGTTAACTGCTGCCGACCTGCCTGTTAGTGGTATGGCAGGAGATCAGCAATCGGCCTTGTTTGGACAAATGTGCATCAGGCCGGGTATGGTAAAAAATACATATGGAACAGGATGTTTTATGCTGATGAACACCGGCAATAAACCGGTAGCTTCACAAAACAATTTGATATCCACCGTGGCATGGCAAATTGGAAATGAGGTGCAATATGCTTTGGAAGGAAGTGTGTTTATTGCGGGTGCTGTGGTGCAATGGCTAAGAGATGGCTTGAAACTGATACAAAAATCATCAGACGTAGAAGCACTTGCAAAACTGGTAGATGATAATGGTGGAGTGTATATGGTGCCGGCATTTACAGGATTGGGTGCTCCTCACTGGAACCAGCATGCAAGAGGAATAATTGTTGGTTTAACCAGGGGAACCACAGATGCACATTTAGCAAGGGCTGCTGTTGAAAGCATAGCCTATCAAACAATGGATGTATTGCTTGCCATGGAAGCGGATGCAGGTTTGCAGATAAAAGAATTAAGAGTAGATGGTGGTGCAACTGCCAATGATTATTTAATGCAATTTCAATCCAATATATTGCAAACAACAGTGATCCGCCCTTCAATAACTGAAACTACGGCATTGGGTGCAGCTTATTTAAGTGGGTTGGCAGTGGGTTATTGGGAAAGCATTGAGGAAATAGAAAAATATTGGCAGCCACAAAAAACATTTCAACCTTCGCTTGCAGAAAATGAATGTAGGGTATTAAAAAAAGGATGGATCAAGGCGGTGAAAGCAGCAAAGGCATGGGCAGAAGATTAATAATAGCATATGAATATTTTTTTAGGAGAACTGCTTGGAACATTTTTATTGATCTTGTTGGGTAATGGAGTAGTGGCAAATGTTTTACTAAACAAATCAAAAGGGCAAAGCTCCGGTTGGATCGTAATTGCATTTGGTTGGGCCATTGGAGTATTTGTTGGAGTTTTTGTAGCATCTAAAATGAGTGGTGCCCATCTTAACCCGGCGGTATCACTGGCCCTTGCCATTCTTGGAAAAATATCGTGGGCTTCCCTGCCTGTTTATATAGCTGCGCAGATGGCAGGCGCTATGTTAGGTGCTGTGGGAGTATGGGCTTCTTATTACCAGCATTTTTTTGCAACAGAAGATGCAGGATTAAAACATGCCTGCTTTTCAACCTCGCCGGCCATCCGTAGCAGCATTCATAATGTAATAACTGAATTTATTGGAACCTTTGTTTTAATTTTTGGAGTGCTGCATATTATTACACCTTCCAGCAGCCTTGGTGCATTGGATGCTTTACCTGTTGCGCTTTTGGTTTTGGGTATAGGATTGAGTTTGGGTGGTCCAACGGGTTATGCTATCAATCCTGCACGTGATCTTGGCCCGCGTATCATGCACGCACTGCTGCCAATTGGTAAAAAATCGGTTAATGATTGGGGTTATAGCTGGATTCCTGTGCTGGCACCCTTGCTTGGAGCAGCCACAGCAGCTTTTGTTTTTACGTTAACTTCATAAAAAAGATAGCTACTATTTTCTACAGATACATAATGGATATTTGATTTTCTGAATTGGAAACCTATATAACTCATCTTATTCAATCATTAACATAAACGCCTTTACTTTGTCTTATAATCCCTTATAATGGAAAACTTTTGGACTTATATATTTTGGAACAATTCAATTAAAGATTGGGCAATTGCCTTAGGAATTATTTTATCACTTTGGTTGGTTTTACGCATCTTCAGTGCTGTTGTAATCAGGCGGCTGCAGAAAATGTCTGAACGAACAGCTACTACTATAGATGATGCTGTTGTATCGGTACTAAAATCTTCTGTACTTCCTTTTCTTTATGTATTGGCATTTTATTATGGCTTTCAATATCTTCAGTTTAATGAACGTACAACTAAAATTATTCATACAGCAATTCTTTTTGTATCTACTTTTTATTTCATCAGGATAGGCATTGCCATTATCACTTATTTTTTTGACCAGCTGATCTCGGGCCAAAGTGGTGATGAAAGGCGTCGCAAACAAGCAATTGGCATAATGCTTTTTGTAAAAATGTTTGCCTGGATCATAGGTATTGTTTTTCTGATTGATAACCTGGGTTATGATATTACTACCATAATTGCTGGATTGGGAATAGGTGGTATAGCCATAGCACTGGCGGCGCAGGCTATTTTAGGCGATTTATTTAGTTATGTTGTTATATTCTTTGATAAACCATTTGAAATTGGAGATTTTATTACTGTTGATGATAAAATGGGTACCATAGAGTATGTAGGTATAAAAACTACACGTATCAGGGCATTAAGTGGTGAACAATTGATCTGTTCAAATTCATCTCTGACAAATTCAAGAGTTCATAATTTTAAACGTCTGCAGGAGAGGCGTATTCTTATCAACTTTGGAGTTACCTACGATACACCAACAAGTAAGCTTGGAAAGATTCCTGCAAAAGTTAAAGAGATTATAGAATCCATTGATGGATTGAGGTTTGACAGAGCACACTTTAAAACATTTGGAAGTTTTAGCCTTGATTTTGAAGTGGTTTATTTTGTTTTAGCTCCTGAAATGGCTTACTCGCTTGACAGGCAACAACAATTTAATTTAATGCTGATGGATTATTTTGCTGCAGAGAAAATTGATTTTGCTTTCCCAACTCAAACTTTGTTGCTGAATAATCAAACACCGGTTGAAATTAAAAATGCATTTCAACAATAACTATTCAATAGAAAAGTTTAGGATTTTTATTTCTTCACCTCGTATTTCCAGTTTCTTTTTTTGCCTTCTGCTATCCATTCTAAAGCAGTAGCCATTCTCTTATTCCTGGTGTCTTCAGATTTGGCTTCTGTTATCCATTGAACGTATTCTTTTTTTTGTGAGGGTGAAAAATTTTCAAATACGGCAAGTGCAGATTTGTTCTTTTTTAATTCATTTAAAAAATAATCAGGAGTGGCAAGTTCTTTAGGTGCTTTTTTTTCTTTTGATGGAAGCTTCACTCCTTCATCATTTAATCTTTTTGCCTGTTTAATTAAATCAATAAGTACTTTATCAGGAGGCAGATCTTTTAAACTTGTAATTCTGCCAAGGTGTCCCATTCCTTCTCCACCCTGTGCCGCTCTTTCTTTTATATAGCCTTTTGGATCATTTAATAGAAAAGCTTTCCAAAAACTAACTGAACAATGTTGTTTAAATGAAGCCATACTGCACATGACACCTTTATAATCAAAATGAGGCATGCTCCACTTCATGGTTTCTTCAACATCCGGACAAGCCTGGTGAACAAGGTCTCGTAAATGAGTCAGTATGGGTTGTGCGAATGATGCAGACTTATCAATATAGGCATCAATTCGGGGATCGTAGGTGGGCATAAAAAATATTTTGGTAAATAACTTTATAAAGTTAGTAAAGGTTATAATTGCAGCAACTACAGCTCGTGACCGCAATGTGGGCAAAAATGTTTTTTTTCTGTTTTTGAAAACTCACTTGAAAAACCGGATGCAAGTATACCTGCAGGTAAAGCAAATAAACCAAAGCCAAGTAATGAAATTATTCCTGAAAATAGTTTACCCCAGTTAGTAATGGGTACAACATCTCCATAACCCACTGTAGTGAGTGTTGTAACACTCCACCACATAGCAGCAGGAATGCTGGCAAAAGCCTGGGGCTGCGCCTCATGCTCTACAAAAAACATAACAGTGGAAGCCGCAATAATTGAAAATATAGTAATCAAAAAACTAATTAATAATTCCTCTCGTTTGGCATGCAGAACTGAGGAAATAATTTTTGATGCTTTTGTGTACCTCCCCATTTTTAATACTCTTAAAAATCGCAGCAATCTTAAGATTCGTAAAGTCCGTAAATCAACTTCTATAAAGAATGGAATATAAAAAGGAAGAAAAGCTACAAGATCTATTAAAGCACCTGGTGAAACCATATACTTTAACCTTCCCCACAATGGATGTTTATACTGGGGTTGAACAGTGCAGGTCCAAACTCTTAAAACATATTCAACAGTAAATATGATTATAGAGAACAAATCAAAATAATGAAAAGCCGTTTTATGTTGAATATAAACAGGCTCTATAGATTCTAAAATAACAGCAATTGCATTTAAAATAATTAAAACAATGATGAAATTATTTACAAAAGAATCTGAAAGGTTGCTTTTTGCTTTGGGATCTAAAAGAGCATGCGTTCTGGTTCTAATGGATCTGAACATGATGTGGTTTGATTAACTAAAGTAATAATCATTCATTACCTGTTAATTTAATAAATTAATTGTTTATATAAGAATTGAAATAAATTGCAGCTGTCGCTAATAGTTATTACACTTTAAAACCCTTCATATCTTGCTCTTGTAAAAGCTAAAATTCCATAAGCAGCAACACCCAGTCCAATATTTAATGCCAGAACTGGCAATTAATTCATTAATCAGAATTAAATCCATTCTTTCTATAGGTTATGTAAAAGTATCATGGCTATTAAGGCTATTCCTAATATCTCAGTTGAGTCCATCTTTGATGAAAGCAAATGGATACAGGATAGTTTCAGAT
>JACDAZ010000382.1 GCA_013695175.1 Flavisolibacter sp.
AAACTATTTAGTTCCAGAGGCTCTCAAAATTCTTTAAAATGGTCTCCCGATGGGTCTATGCTGGCTTTTGTAAGTGCCAGAGATAATTACTCTTTTATTGGTGTTTATCATTTAAATAAAAAGCAGGATCAATTTATAGCTCCAGGCGTTGATATTGATATAGAGCCTGCCTGGGCACCGGATGGAGCCTCAATTGCTTTTATTCGTATACCTCCGGCAAAAGATTTACTTCCTTTTGTTGCTGTAAGAGAAAGGCAGCCGTGGTCAATACATACTTATAATTTTTCAACATCTACTCATAAAGAAATATGGAAAGCATCGCCGGGTAAAGGCAGTGCTTTATTTACTGAGTTGCCTACTGAAAATCTTTTGATGTGGACCTATAATAATCAGATCATTTTCCCCTGGGAAAAAAATGGATGGCAGCTGTTATACTCTGTTGATCCTGCAACAGGCAAAACATCTCAGATCATAACCGGAGAAGGAGAAATTGAAAATGTAACAACTAGCGATGACCGGAAAACAATATTTTATGCTACTAATATTGGAGATGTACATCGCAGACACATTTGGAAAACAGATTTATCAACCGGGAAAACCGTTCAATTAACTAAAGGAGACGGAGCAGAATTTTCTCCTGTAATTACACAAAATGGTTTGGCTGTTTTTCATTCAACAGCAACCCGCCCATCATGGCCTGCTATTATAACCAATACAGGAGAAATAAAGGATATTGCTATTGATCAATTTCCAAAATCATTTCCACACAACCAGATGGTGATACCCCAGGTTATTACCATAACAGCCACAGATGGAATGCAGGTGCCTGCCCAACTTTTTTTGCCTAAGAATTATAAGCAGGGACAAAAAGCTCCTGCTATAATCTATTTACATGGTGGCTCCAGAAGACAAATGTTACCTGCTTTTCATTATAGCCAATATTACTCCCATGCCTATGCTTTAAATCAATATTTTGCCAGCCAGGGTTATGTGGTTCTATCGGTAAACTTTAGAAGTGGTATCGGTTATGGAATGGAGTTTAGAGAAGCGCTGGATTATGGTGCTACTGGTGCAAGTGAAGTAAATGATGTTATTGGTGCGGGTTTATATTTAAGATCCAGACCAGATGTTGATCCCGCTAAAATAGGTTTATATGGAGCCTCTTATGGTGGTTATTTAACTGCATTTGGTTTAGCCAAAGCATCGGATTTATTTGCAGCCGGTGTGGATATTCATGGTGTTCATGACTGGAATGAAGGCATTAGAAATTTTGTTCCCAAGTATAATCCTGAGAAAAGGAGTGACTTTGCAAAAAAAGCATTTGAGTCTTCTCCACTACATTATGTCAATACATGGAGATCGCCTGTTTTGCTTATACATGGAGATGATGACCGCAACGTAAATTTTAATGAAACAGTGACACTGACTGAACAATTAAGAGCCCGAAATGTAATTATAGAGCACTTGGTAATGCCTGATGAAGTACATAGCTTTTTATTACACCGAAATTGGTTACAGGCTTATAATGCAACTTTTAATTTTCTTGACAAGCACCTGAACAGAAAAAACAAATCTTTATTTCATCCTTAGCCCCTATAATTATGAAAAAATTACTTGCGTTTTACATTTTTTTACCTGTTTTATCTTTTGCACAGCCGGCAGCAGATATATTAATAAAAAATGGAAAGATCATTGATGGCACCGGTAACTCCTGGTACTATGCAGATGTAGCTGTAAAAGATGGAAAAATAATTGCCATTGGAAAAAATTTAGCTGCTAACAGTGTCAAAACAATTGATGCAAAAGGTTTGATTGTTGCTCCTGGCTTCATTGATGTACATGGACATATTGAAAGTGGCATTTTTGAAAGGCCAACTGCTGAAAATTATATATATGATGGTGTTACAACCGTTATTACAGGTAATTGTGGTGGCTCTGCCTTAGATATCAATAAATTTTTTCTTCGTATTGATTCTCTAAAACCATCTATTAATGTTGCTACGCTTATAGGTCACAACACCGTTCGCCAGCAGGTTATGAACCGCGACAATCGAGCACCAACACCTGAAGAACAACAAAAGATGGAAGCATTGGTAGAAGAGGCTATGCATCACGGTGCATTAGGATTATCAACGGGATTAATTTATATACCGGGAACTTTTGCTAAATCAGATGAAGTAGTTGGACTTGCAAAATCCGCTGCCAAACACAATGGAATCTATGCGTCTCACATCAGGAATGAAGAAAGCAAAGCAGTGGAAGCTATTAATGAAGCCATCAATATTGGTAAAGAAGCTAATATTCCAGTGCAGATTTCTCATTTTAAAATTGGTGGCAAGGCAAACTGGGGTAAATCAAATATCACCATAGGTTTAATTGAAAATGCACGTAATCAAGGTTGGGATGTAACCATTGATCAATATCCATACACTGCCAGCAGTACCAATTTAGGCGTTCGCATACCTGATTGGTCATTTGCCGGGGGCAATGATTCTTTAAAGGCAAGATTGCAGAATAAGCAAATAAGAGAGCAGATAAAAAAAGAAATGCTGCAGCAATTAGCAACTTACAAATTCAAAAACTACAGTTATGC
>JACDAZ010000442.1 GCA_013695175.1 Flavisolibacter sp.
GGCTTTCGGGTAAAAGAGAACCATTTCAGAGAATGGATATGGAAACACTTTTTCAAAGCAATGATGAAGATGAGTTTGAGCAGGAGGATATGAATACCAATCTTTTTGAAAATGCATTGGAACTTCCTAAAACAAAAATCAGGCAATGCCTGGTTCCGCGAAAAGAAATTATTGCTGTTGATACCAATTGTTCAATAGAAGAAATTCGTCAAAAATTTATTGAAACCAATCTTAGTAAATTGGTGGTATATGAAGGCAACATAGATAATATTGTAGGGTATGTTCACCAACTGGAACTTTTTAAAAATCCAAAAACTATACAGGAGATCATGTTACCCATTCCCCCGGTTCCGGAATCTATGAGTGCTACCGATTTGATAAACAAGTTCACCAAGGAAAGAAAAAGCATAGCCTGGGTAGTTGATGAATTTGGTGGTACAGCTGGTATAGTTACTATGGAAGATGTGCTGGAAGAGATTTTTGGGGAAATACATGATGAATATGACAGTGAAGAATTTGTAGAAAAGCGAATCTCGGAAAACGAATATATTTTCTCCGGCAGATTAGAGCTGGATTACCTTTCAGAAAGGTATGATCTTCCTTTCCCGGATGATGAATCTGAAACACTTTCGGGATATATTATCAACTACCACGAAAAAATTCCCAGTCAGAAGGAACGCATTATTGTTGATGATTATGAATTTGATATTTTAAACGTAAGCGACACCCGTATAGAAATGGTGAAATTGAAAGTGTTAAAATAATCACTTAGGGATATTTCCTATCCTTAAAAAACGCCCTTTCATCAAATAAATTAATTTAGAATTCGTGCTTATCTTATTATTGTAGATAATCAAGAAAATATGATCAGGAATCTTCTGTTGTTGTCATGCAGTCTTTTTCTGCTGACAAACGGTTATAGCCAGAAAAAAGGTAAAACCGTAGCACCCCCACCGCCACCGCAATTAACCGCAGACACTGCTAAAGCAAAAAAGTCTGCCAATCCTTTAGCTGATAAAACAAAAAGCAGCCGTAAATCGGATGGCTTGTTTACTTTTTACCAGGATACGGCAACAGGTGGTTTACAGCTTTTTGTAAAGAAAGACCAGTTGGGTAAAGAATACATTTACCAGAGTTTCTCTATTAATGGTCCTACTTCTCTTTACCTGAACCAGAGCATGCACAGGGCAAATTTTGTTTTTAAAATTGAAAAGGCTTTCGATAAAATAGAAATCAGCCGCGTAAATAATTCTTTTTATTACGATCCAAACAACCCGGTTAGTAGAACCAAGAATGTAGATAAACCGGAAGCTGTTATTGTAGTAGAAAAAATTGCTGCAGAAGATTCAACAGGTTATCTTATTGCCGCTGATGGTTTATTCCTGAGTGAGAAACTGGATCCTGTAAAACCTGTTATACCACCCGGTTTTAGTATGATGCCCATGTTTAATTTAGGAACCCTTAATGCAGGTAAGTCTAAATACCAGGCTGTAAAATCCTTTCCATCCAATACTGATGTTGTAGTGGACCTGGCATATGATAATCCAAATGCTTTTGTGCAAGGTGGTCCGGACATTACTGATGCACGTTATATACGAGTGCGTATGCAGCATAGCTTGATTGAAATGCCTTCGAACGGATTTAAGCCACGTAGTGACGATCCAAGGGTTGGTTATTTTGGACAGCGTGTGACAGATCAAACAAGTATCAGTTCTACTCCTTATAAAGATTTAATCAACCGCTGGGATCTAAAGAAAAAAGATCCCACCGCAGCATTAAGTGAGCCCATACATCCCATTGTTTTTTGGGTAGAAAATACAACGCCTTATGAGTATAGAAATACTATTGTAGAAGCAGGTTTAAAATGGAACGCAGCATTTGAAAAAGCAGGTTTTAAAAATGCTGTTCAAATGAAGATCATGCCTGATGATGCAGATTGGGATCCGGCAGACATTCGTTATAATGTAATTCGCTGGGTGTCTTCTGCAAATCCTCAGTATGGTGCTATCGGACCTTCTTTTGTGAATCCGAAAACAGGTCAGATTTTAGGTGCAGATATAACTATTGAATGGTTTAGCGGCAGTGCTACACCTATTGCTGATGAATTATACAATGGAAAAGCTATGCCTGCTGAACACCTTCATTTTCCAGGAATGGATATGAGTCATTTGGTAACATGTACCATGGCTTCTGAATTAAAAGTGCAACAACTTACAGGTATGACTGCTTTGGAAGTAAGTGGTGCTGATGCAAATGAAATGGGAGAAATGCATAAGCAATTTCTTACTTATCTGGTTTTACATGAAATGGGACATACTTTAGGTTTAAACCACAACATGATGTCGAGCCAGATGTGGTCCATGAAAGAGATTAACAACAAAGAAGTAACGAGTAAGGTTGGATTAACAGGTTCTGTAATGGATTATCCCGCCATTAATGTTGCTTTAAACAGGAAAGCACAAGGTGAATATTATACAACAGTTGCAGGTCCTTATGATATATGGGCTATTGAATATGGGTATGCTGAATTTTCTGCAGAAAAGGAAGAAGCAGAATTAAAGAAAATTCTGGCACGCAGTACCGATCCTAAATTGGCTTTTGGTAATGATGGTGATGACATGCGTTCACCGGGTAAAGCCATGGATCCGCGTATCAATATTGGAGATCTTTCCAGTGATGCTATTGGTTATGCTGAAGAGCGTTTTCAATTATTAAATAGTTTGATGGGTAAGTTATTAACGAAGTACAGCAAAGAAGGGCAGTCATATAATGAACTTCGTGCACGTTATAATGCATTGCAGGGTCAGCGTATGAGCATGGTTTCTGCAGTAAGCCGTTACGTGGGTGGCGTATATATTGACAGAAGTTTTCCTGAGCAAAAGTCAACATCTAAGCCTTATACACCGGTGTCAATGGCTCACCAAAAACGTGCCATACAAGTATTAAGCAAATATGCTTTTGCTCCGGATGCATTTAGTGCAGATGCTGCAGTATTTGCCTACCTGCAACCACAGCGCCGTATGTTTAGCCAGGCTTTTTCAGGCGATGATTATAAGATAACTTCAAATGCATTGGCAGTGCAAACAATGGGTGCCTTAGCTCATTTACTACATCCCGCAACCTTACAACGGATGACCAACAGCCGTTTGTATGGCAACCAGTATAGCGTAGCAGATGCCTTAAATGATATTAATAACGGCATATTTACAGCAGATTTAAAAACTAATGTGAATGTTTACCGTCAAAACCTGCAAACAGCTTATGTTAGGTCATTATTAAATATTGTAGAAGACAAAATGAGCCAGTATGATGATGTAGCCCAGGCAGGTGCATTACATGCTGTTAAAAAAATAAAAACCCAAATGGCAACCGCTGTTTCTCCGAATGAAGAAACAAGGGCGCACAGGGGAAATCTTGTGTTTATGATAAACAAAGGATTAGAAGCTAAATAATTCTTATTGATAAAAAAAAGCCTGTACTGAATTCTGTACAGGCTTTTTTTTATTAAGCATGGTGTACCCATTATCTTTGCCCCACTTTTTTTATGTTACTGTTCAAACGCAAAAATGTAGAGACTCGTGCTGAGATGTCATTTGTTGATCACCTTGACGTTTTACGTGCACATTTATTTCGTAGTGTTATATCCATTGTTGCCGGTGCCGCTATTGTGGCTTATTTCAATAAATTTTTTGTTGGCAAGGTACTTATGGGTCCTACACATTCCGACTTTCCTACTTACAACTGGTTGTGCAGGATTGGAAGAAGTTTAAATCTTGGTGATGCTCTTTGCATGAAAGAGATAGGAGTGCAAATGCAAAACACCAATGTGAGTGGTCAGTTCAGCATGTTCTTTACAGTCATTATTGTAGGAGGAATTATTATTTCATTCCCTTATGTATTTTGGGAATTCTGGCGTTTTATAAAACCAGGGTTATCAAAAAAGGAATTAGCAAAAACACGCGGAGTAATTTTTTGGGTTTCGCTGCTTTTTTTTACAGGCGTTGGATTTGGGTATTTTATAATTGCACCATACACCGTTAACTTTTTTTCCAATTTTCAACTGGATGCAAGTATAGAAAACCGCTGGACCATCACCAGTTATATTGATACACTTGTGCCTCTCATATTAGGGACCGGTCTTGCATTTCAACTTCCCCTGGTTATGTTTTTCTTATCCAGGATAGGTATAGTGAATTCAAAATTTTTAAGAAAGGGACGTAAGTATGCTATTGTAATTATAGTGATCATTTCAGGTATCATTACGCCCC
Source organism: Flavisolibacter sp. (assembly GCA_013695175.1). Taxonomy (GTDB): domain Bacteria; phylum Bacteroidota; class Bacteroidia; order Chitinophagales; family Chitinophagaceae; genus Flavisolibacter. The sequence goes on from JACDAZ010000442.1 coordinate 4,269, forward strand.
CTGATATTGTAAGCCAGATAGTCATATCAGTGCCTTTGCTTCTTCTATACGAAGTGAGTATTTGGCTGACTGCAAGAGTAGAAAGAGAAGATGAAGAAAAAGATAAGCTGGAATGGAGCTAACAGAGAAGTTAAAGCAAAAAATTTGCTGTTTTCAGTTCTTAACTTTGAAAAAAACCGGTTATGAATATTGCTTTTAATAAAGATAAACCTGTTGCTATAGGAGCAGATCATGCAGGGTTTGAATATAAATCTGCTTTAATTGAAATTCTTGAACAGGAGGGATTAGAGATTAAAGATTTTGGTACTTATAGTGCAGATTCTGTTGATTACCCGGATTTTGCCCATCCGGTTGCGGAATCTGTAGAAACAGGCGAAAGTGGATGTGGTGTTTTAGTTTGCGGAAGCGCAAATGGTGTGGCTATAACGGCTAATAAACACCAGGGTATAAGAGCTGCCATTTGCTGGAAAGATGAAATTGCACAATTATCAAGGCAACATAATAATGCAAATATTATTTGCATTCCCGCACGCTTTGTCAATAAAGATGAAGCCCGTCAAATGCTTCAAACATTTTTAGCAACTTCTTTTGAAGGCGGAAGACATGAAAACAGGGTAAAAAAGATAGCTTGCGTATAATCTTTTATTAATCAATACATATGAAACAATTATTTGTCCTAATGCTGATGCTTCCTTTTGCGGTATCGGCTCAAAAAGTTGCTAAGCCCGATGCCTATGCCAAAACCATTACGGCAGCTGATTTAAAACGACATCTTTATATTATTGCAGGTCCTGAAATGGAAGGCAGGGAAGCAACGACAGAAGGCGAAAGAAAAGCAGCAGCTTATATTGAAAATGAATTTAGAAGAATTGGATTAGAACCGGGTAACAATGGTTCCTTCAGGCAGTACTTTCCTGTTTACAGAGATTCATTAATTGCATCAACACTTGAAGTAAATGGTCAACGGTTTGAAATGAATACGGATTTCAATCCAAACCTTAATAACCCACCTGCCTTGTATGCATTTAGTGAAGTACTATATGTTCCCGAAAAAGCATCAATAGAACAGGTAAGAGCTACTGATGTTGCAGGAAGATTGGTATTGGTTCATGGAACATCGCAACAACGAAATGAAGTGTTAAGAACTAAAGGTGCGGCGGCTGTGTTAACTATTACATCAGCATACCCAAGACAAACACCTGCTTCAGGAATGGCTAACATGACGATGCAATATTTTAAAAAAACTATTGCTCCTCAATATTATACTGTTTCAGATGCTGTTGCAAAAGCTATTCTCTCAAATTCATCCTATACACCAGACTCTCTGAATCCTGTTATCATAACTGCCAATGTGCAGCTAGACTTACAAAAACTAACAAAACAATTACAAAGCAGTAATGTATTGGGCATTTTACCCGGCACTGATAAAAAAGATGAATATTTAGTGATAACAGCACATTATGATCATGAAGGTAAAAGAGGTGATTCAGTAATATATTATGGTGCTGATGATGATGGATCGGGAACCGTGGCTGTAATTGAACTGGCTGAAGCCTTTGCAAATGCCAAAAAAGCCGGTAATGGTCCCCGCAGATCAATTGTATTTATGGCAGTAAGTGCTGAGGAAAAAGGATTATGGGGTTCTGCTTATTATGCTGCCAATCCTGTTTTTCCTTTAGGGAAAACTACCGCCAATTTAAACATTGATATGATCGGTAGAATAGATCCGAAAAGAACCTACGGCGACTCCATGAATTATGTTTATGTAGTAGGCGATGATAAAATCAGTTCCGATTTGCGTCCAATAAGTGTAGCAGCAAATAAAAAAGTAAAACTAGAACTGGATTATAAGTTTAATGAACCTAATGATCCCATGCGTATTTATTACAGAAGTGATCATTACAATTTTGCAAAAATGGGTGTTCCTATTATTTTTTATTTTAATGGTACGCATGCCGACTATCACCGGCCAACAGATACTCCTGATAAAATAAATTACCCTTTATTGGAAAAAAGGACACGCCTGGTGTTTTTTACTGCCTGGGAAATGGCAAACAGGAATGATATGTTGAAAAGGGATACTCCCTTACCGGATATGGCAAGGCCTTGATAAAAAGACATTTAAATTAGAAGCGAAGATTTTTTCTTCGCTTTTTTTATGAGTTCGTGCAACATATCAGCGGCAGCTCATGTCTTTATATCAGAACTATCCCTCAAAAAAAATTTAATCCTTACTCATACGTATTACCCCGTTCCGGAGGCAAGCCGGTTCGGGGTATTTTTTGATGTTTAATCAACAGATGAATGGAGCCTGCCTGATGGCGTCGCAAGCAAAGCATCATAGTAGCAATGCAGCTTGTACAATAATTACCATCCTAATAAATAAGCAAACACCAATGGCGCTACTATGGTGGCATCACTTTCAATAATATATTTTGGCGTATTTATATCCAGCTTACCCCATGTAATTTTTTCATTGGGGTGTGCTCCTGAATAAGAACCATAAGAAGTGGTTGAATCTGAGATCTGGCAGAAATAGCTCCAAAATGGAATTTCATGCATCTCCAGGTCCTGGTACATCATGGGCACTACGCATATTGGAAAATCACCGGCTATACCACCGCCTATCTGAAAAAAACCTATTCCCTTGCCACTGCTATGGTCTTTGTAATAATTTGCCAGCCAAACCATGTATTCAATACCGCTTTTCATGGTGGTTGATTTAATTTCATTTTTGTATACATAAGAAGCAAAAATGTTTCCCATGGTACTGTCTTCCCAACCACCCACTACAATGGGTAAGTTTTTTTCGGCAGCTGCAATCATCCAGCTGTCTTTAGTTTCAATTTGATAATCATCTTTCATGACCCCACTTAATAAAAGTTTATACATATACTCGTGCGGAAAATATCTTTCACCGTTTTCATCTGCATCCTTCCATAGTTTTTGTATATGTTTTTGAATGCGACGAAAGGCTTCTTCCTCGGGAATGCAGGTATCTGTAACCCTGTTTAAACCTCTTTCTAAAAGATCCCATTCCTGTTGTGGTGTAAGGTCGCGCCAGTTGGGGATCCTTTCATAATGATTATGAGCAACCAGGTTCATGATATCTTCTTCAAGGTTGGCCCCAGTGCATGAAATACTATGAATTTTGTCCTGCCTGATCATTTCTGCTAATGATATTCCAAGTTCTGCTGTACTCATAGCACCTGCAAGGGTTACCATCATTTTCCCACCTTCTGCTAAATGTTGCTCATATCCTTTTGCTGCATCTACCAAAGCTGCTGCATTGAAATGGCGAAAATGATGCATTATAAATTGTGACACAGGTCCTTTGCTCATATAAAAAATTTGAGCCGCAAAAATAGTTGAATAAAAAACAAATCCCGTTCTGCAGAGCAGGAACGGGATTATTAGACACACACTAAAAAAACACTAAATTTTGCTGGTCTTCTTATATTTATTCCAGTTTTTATTACTTACAGAATGTAATACAACTTTTTCATCCGCATTTTCAAGAGTTACATAATAAGAGGTACCCTCTTCATTTGAAAGTTCGAAAAGTTCAGTGATCCAGTATTTTGCAGTTTGTTTCTTTAATTCAGTTTGTAACATTAAAGGCAATTGGTTAACAGATACATTTTTGGTCATAGCAACTAATTCGCCATCTGCACTAAAGAAGGCATTAATGTACTGCCCATCTAATGCAAACTGCGCTTTGTAAATGTTTGATGTAATGCTCCAGTCAACTTCTTTTGCATTAGTAAACTGGCTTTCGAATGATTGAAGAACTTTGCAATCGATTATACACTCGGTTGCAGCACTGTCCTTTGTAAAAAAGGAACTGATAACAGTTAGAATAATTAATAAAGGTTTCATGATTTATGTTTTAAGGTTTTTTAAATTTTGGTTTGTTTGATTAGTTTGACGTAACAAAAGTAAATTAGGTTACAACCAGTGTCAAGCAAATTGTGACCGGTGGAATGCAGTGTTAAACGGATTAACATCATGTTGTTTGAGAGTTAATGAAATATGAATTGATAATTTTAGTGTATGAATTTTTTGGCACATGCTTTTTTATCCTTTAATCACCCACAGGTGATGGTAGGTAATATGATTTCAGATTTTGTAAAAGGCAAGACACAATATTCTTATCCCAAACAAATACACGAAGGAATAAAGTTGCACCGGCATATTGATACATTTACCGACCAACATGACGCAACAAAACAAGCAAAGAAAGTTTTTGCTCCGGCTTACCGTTTATACAGTGGTGCCATAGTGGATATTGTATATGATCATTTTTTGGCTAACGATAGATTACTGTTTCCAAATAATGAACTGGATATTTTTTCAAAAAATGTTTACCTGAACATGGAGCAGCACCACATGCACCTGCCACAGAAGTTTTTGCTGATGCTCCCTTACATGCGCAGCCAGAACTGGCTCTATAATTATCATACTAAAGAAGGTATTGACAGAAGTCTGTATGGATTGGTTCGTCGTTCTGCTTATCTTACTGATCATACAACTGCTTTTAATTTGTTTAATAACAACTACGATACATTACAGAATAGCTATAATAATTTTATAGAAGATGTTAAAACGTTTGCAAAACAACAATTTGACAACCTTGATTTATAAGCTATTGGTATAAATTGCCGTTGTAGATTATATTTTTACTTTGTAAAAACTAGTTATGAAAAAAATTCTTCTTTTCTCTTTTACGCTTTTTGCGATTGCTTTAGTTCATGCACAGCAAAATGGTGCTAAACTTCCGGCTCTTGATAAATCTCCAATGGATATGGTTTATTATCCTGTTAATTACCCTATTCTTAAAATACAGGATAAGATAACGCAGCCACTTATTTCACGTGTCATTTACAGCCGGCCACAAAAAGCCAACCGTATCGTTTTTGGAGAATTGGTTGAATATGGTCAGGTATGGAGGTTAGGCGCTAATGAAGCAACTGAGATTGAATTTTTTCAAAATGTAAGAATTGCCAATAAAAATATTCCTAAGGGAAAGTATACGCTTTTTGCAATAGTCAATCCGGATAAATGGACGCTAATTTTGAATAAGGAAACGGATGTTTGGGGTGCATTTAAATATGATGAAAAGAAAGATGTAGTGCGAACCACGGTACCTGTTCAAAAACTTCCAGAAAGTGCAGATGCATTTTCAATTGTGTTTGAAAAAGTCACATCAGGTGTTAACCTGGTATTTGCCTGGGATGATGTAAAAGTGGCCATGCCATTTACATTTACAGATATTAAATAGAGATAATTTTTATTTGCTTATGGAGTCCTGCATTCATGCAGGATTTTTTATTTTGATATAACCACTTACTTTTGGTTGATAGCCTTTAATATGAAATTATTTTTTCTTCTTGTTTATAGTATTATCTGGATATCCTGTAACAGGCAATCAAAAGAACCTTCTTCCAATATAATAATAGGAAGAGATACAAATGTTTTCAGACCGGAAGTTGCCAATCCTTATGTGTCTCAAGATATTTCTCCTGTTGATATTAGTTATTATCCTGTTGATTACCCGGTGCAAAAAATGACTGATCCTTCTATTCCTTTACCTGTTGCACGTATTATTTATAGCCGGCCACAGCGGCAGGGAAGGTCAATCTTCGGAAGTTTATTAAAGTTTGGTGAACCATGGAGATTAGGTGCTAATGAGGCAACTGAAATAGAATTATTTCAAACAGTAAGATCAGGAAAGCAAACTTTAAACAAAGGGAGGTACATTTTATATTGCATTCCTCAGGCAGACAAATGGACCATACACTTTAACACAAATATTTATAGTTGGGGATTAACACAACATAAAGAACAGGATGTGTATACTATAGAAGTGCCGGTTCAAAAGATTGTAAATCCATTAGAATACTTCACCATTGTTTTTCAGAAAACAGATGCCGGTGCTGATGTAATTTTTGCATGGGACGAAGTTGAGGCCAGGCTTCCTTTAATATTTTAAAATATGTGTGGTATTGCTGGTATCATATCCAGGAAAGGGAATCTTGCAGATAATAATATTCAACCTGCATTAAATACTTTACAACATCGCGGACCTGAAGACAGGGCAGTGTGGGAACAGGAATCAAAGCAAATTGTTTTTGGTCACCAGCGTTTGTGTGTTATTGACCCGGATAAAAGATCAAGACAACCCTTTCATTACATGCAACGTTATGTGCTGGTACATAATGGTGAGATCTATAATTACCTGGAGCTAAAAGAGGAATTGAAAAATAAAGGATACCGGTTTACGACTTCATCAGATACAGAAGTTGTTGTGGCAGCATATGATGCCTGGGGAAGGGGATGTTTGCAAAGGTTTGATGGGATGTTTTCCTTTGCCATCTGGGATGAAAAAAATAAAATATTTTTTGCTGCAAGGGATAGAATGGGAGAGAAACCTTTTTATTTTTCTTTTACTGATGACAAGATTTTATTTGCTTCCGAAATGAAAGCATTATGGGCAATGGGTATTGCTAAGGAAGCAAATAAAAGCATGTTGTATAATTTTTTAAGCATTGGTTATACATCTAATCCTTTTGACCCACAGCAAACATTTTATAACAATATTTATAAACTACCGGCAGCTTCTTTTTTGAGTTTTTCAACTGCTTCAAATGAAATAACAATTGAAAATTATTGGCAGGTATTTATACAAGAAAAACAATCCCTTTCAGAAGAATCGGTGTTTGAGGAGTTTGAAGATCTATTAAGCAGATCTGTTCAATTAAGATTAAGGAGTGATGTGCCCATTGGAACCAGTTTAAGTGGTGGTTTGGATAGTTCTTCTATTGTTGCTTTATGTAATCAACATGCTTCAGGGCAGTATACACATAAAGCGTTTACTGCTGTTTTTCCTGGCTTTGAAAAAGATGAATCTAAGTATGCAGCACTTATTGCAAAGCAGTTTAATCTTGATCATCATCTTGTAGAAACAGATATTTCCCTTTTACCTGAATTAATGGATAGGGTAATGTTTCACCAGGAAGAACCTTTTACATCATCCAGTGTATTGGCTCAATTTAAGGTGTTTGAAGCTGCTAAAAAAGGAGGTGTAACAGTGTTGCTTGATGGGCAGGGAGCTGATGAAATTTTAGGAGGTTATACAAAATACTATCGCTGGTACTGGCGTGAATTGTATAGTCAAAAAAGGCTTTCACTTACAGGAGAAATGAGTAAGGCGAAGGCATTAGGAATAAAAGAATCTTTTGATTGGAAAGACAAAGCTGCTGCTCTCTTCCCTCAATTTTCAGCTGCCATGCAGCAAAGCAATAAAAAAAGGAAAGCGAAGTCTGCTGTTTTATTTAATGATGATTTTGTGTATGATAACAGCAAAAACTTTTATTATAGTTTACCGGCTGAATTCAGTTTAAATTCCATTTTACATTTTAATTCTTTTATTTACGGACTACCGGAACTGCTACAACTTGCTGACAGAAACAGTATGGCTCATGCTACTGAAGTTCGTTTACCATTTTTACAACATCAATTAATTGAATTTCTTTTTTCGCTTCCTCCTCATTTTAAAATAAAAGATGGATGGACAAAATGGTTGCTTAGGAAAACAATGGGTAACAAATTACCGGCAGAAATTACTTGGCGAAAGGATAAAACTGGTTTTGAACCTCCGCAGAAAGAATGGATGCAACAACCAAATACCATTGATGCTATTCATGAGGGCAAGAAAATATTGGTAGCAAATAATATTTTACAAAAAGAGGTACTAAATCAAAAAGTAAAGCCACATGATGCTTATGCTGTTAATGCACAAGAATGGCGTTACTGGACAGCTTCATACTTGTTAAAGTAGAGGAACTAATAATTAGCTCTTATTCTGGTTATTTCCCATCTTTGCACCTCTTAATAAACACTATGAAGCAAGGAACTAAATTTATACATGCAGGAGTAGAACCGGATCCGTCAACAGGAGCTATCATGACGCCCATTTATCAAACTTCAACTTATGTTCAGGAAGCTCCGGGACAACATAAAGGTTACGAATATGCTCGCAGTCAAAATCCTACACGTACTGTTTTGGAAAAAGCTTTTGCTGAAATTGAAAATGGTAAGCATGGATTGGCATTTAGCAGTGGTGTTGCAGCAACTGATGCTGTGGTAAAACTATTAAAACCGGGTGATGAAGTAATAGCCATAAATGATATGTACGGTGGTACATATAGATTATTTAGTAAAATATTTGAAAAATATGGAATCACCTTTCATTATGTGAGCATGGAGAATGCTGATAACATCCGTCACCTGATTAACAATAATACCAAGCTTGTTTGGACTGAAACACCTACAAACCCACTAATGAATGTATGTGATATAGCTGCATTGGCTGCTATTTGCAAAGAACATAACCTGTTGCTTTGTGTTGACAATACTTTTGCTACTCCCTATTTACAAAACCCACTAGACCTGGGTGCTGATATTGTCATGCATTCAGTTACAAAATACCTGGGTGGACATAGTGATGTGATACAAGGTTGTTTGGTAATGAATGATGATACATTAAGAGAACAACTTTATTTTATTCAAAAATCCTGTGGTGCCGTACCGGGACCTATGGATTGCTTTTTGGTGCTTCGCGGAATTAAAACGCTACATGTAAGGATGCAAAGGCATTGTGAGAACGGCGAAAAAATAGCTCATTATTTAAAAGGTCATCCAAAAGTGGGAAAAGTGTACTGGTGTGGTTTTGAAGATCATCCCAATTATGAAATTGCTAAAAAGCAAATGAGGGGATTTGGGGGTATGATGAGTTTTACATTAAAAGATGATAATATAGATACTGCAAAAAAATTATTGTCATCAACGAAACTTTTTGCACTGGCAGAAAGTTTGGGTGGTGTGGAATCATTAATAAATCATCCCTCTTCCATGACACATGCTTCTATACCACGTGAAGAAAGAATTAAAAATGGTTTGGTTGATTCACTTATCAGGCTCAGTGTTGGAATTGAAGATGTGGAAGATCTTATAGAAGATTTGGAACAGGCAATTGGCTAATGGAAGAAAATAAACTAAAAGATTTTTTAAATAAGAAGGTTGATGAATATAATCAACCTTCTTTTATTCAGTCTGATCCCATTTCTGTTCCACACCGATTCTCAAAAAAACAGGACATAGAAATAGCTGCTTTTTTTGCATCCATCTTTGCCTGGGGCAACCGAACTATTATCATTAACAAAACAACCCAGTTAATGGAACTGATGGGTAATACTCCACATGATTTTATTATACATCATAAAGAAAATGATTTAAAAACATTTTTAAACTTCAGGCATAGAACATTTAATACAACTGATGTTCTTTATTTTATTTTATTCCTGCAGCATCATTATAAAAAGCATAATTCACTGGAAGATGCTTTCTTTTATAAAGGATTATCTAACCAGGAAGAAAGGCTTAATTATTTTCATACATACTTTTTTTCATTACCTGAAGCGCCGCCAAGAACAAAAAAACATATTGCTGCTCCTTTCAGGAAATCAACTTGTAAAAGACTGAATATGTTTCTGCGCTGGATGGTGCGTAAAGATAATTGTGGGGTAGACTTTGGCATTTGGAAAACAATGAATCCTTCAGAATTAATATGCCCTGTGGATCTGCATGTAGCCCGTGTAGCCCGTAATTTTGATTTAATAAAAAGAAAACAAACAGACTGGCAAACTGCAGTTGAACTTACTGATCAATTAAAAAAATTTGATAAAAAAGATCCGGTAAAATATGATTTTGCATTGTTTGCTTTAGGTGTAGTGGAAAGATTTTAATTATGCCTGCTGAATTTGAACTATATATTCAAAAATTAAATGAAGATCTTTCGCTGAAAGATGATAAGCATTTTAAGTCGCAACTTGAATATTTAGTAAACCAATTAATAGAAAAGGATTTTAGCAGCCTTGTACAAATATTATATAGGATAGATGTCAATGAATTGCAATTAAAAAACCTGCTGCACACAAACCCTGGAACTGATGCTGCCATTTTGATTACTGATTTGATCATTGAAAGGCAGGTTCAAAAAATTGAATTCAGAATGAAATACCATTCAAATAGAAATATATCGGATGAAGAAATTTGGTAACTTATATCCAGTTTATCAGAAAAAATAAAAACCTGGTCATGAAAATATTATTTGCAATACTTATTACAATATGCTTTAATTTTCAATCAAAAGCTCAAAATGAAAAGGTTGACTATGATAAAGCATTAGCTGATTCTTTAGGGGCAGATGATTATGGAATGAAAAGCTATATACTCATCATTTTAAAAACAGGATCTAATATAATAGAAGATAAAGCTGTTACAGACAGCTTGTTCAGGGGACATATGGCAACCATAAATAAATTAGCTAAAGAAGGAAAACTGGTTGTTGCTGGTCCTTTGCAAAAGAATGACAAGACTTATAAGGGTATATATATTTTGAACGTAAAAACTATTGAAGAAGCTAATGAGTTACTGCTTACAGATCCGGCAATAAAAGCTAAAATACTGGACACTGAAATATTTCAATGGTATGGCTCTGCTGCATTACCGGTTTATTTAAAAACACATGATAAGATTCAGAAGAAGAAAATATAATTACTGGATCATTTTATCACGGATTATTTCCATTAACCCAGCTTTATAGCTTTCGCCAATTAGAATTTCAGCCTGTACATTTTTTAATCTTACGATATTGCCTTCAATACCTGTTATTTTATTAACCGGTATTATAAATGATTTATGTACCCTTAAAAATTTATTATTGTGTAATCTTTCTTCCAGTTCCTTCATGCTGGTATAAACCAAAGTTTTTTGTCCGCTTCGATAGATTGCCACATAATTTTTCATTCCTTCTAAATAATCGATATCAGCAAGATTTATTTTTAAGAGCTTTCCCTTGGCTTCTGTTTTTACAAAAATAAAATCATCTGCTTTATCAGAAACTGGTGAAGGAATATCATTGATATCTTTTACCGCTTTTTGAACAGCTGCCAGAAAACGTGGGAACCGAATGGGCTTTAAAAGATAATCAACCACATCAAGTTCATAGCTTTCTAATGCGAACTCGCTATATGCTGTTGTTAAAATTATTTTTACTTTTCCATGAATGGCTTTTATAAAGTCTATACCAGTTAATTCCGGCATTTGCACATCAAGAAAAACAAGATCTATTTTTTGTGTAGTAACTACTTGTAATGCCTCCAAAGGATTTGTAGCTGTTCCTATAAGATTTAACTGCGGGGTTTGCTTAACATAGTGAACTAAAATATCAATAGCATGTTGTTCGTCATCAATAATAAAGCAGTTGATCATAATTTATCAATTGACAATTCTGTAATGTAAAAATCGGAATCCTCTTTTACAATAAACTTGTAATTGTTACCATAGGCAAGATCAAGGCGTTTTTTTATGTTAACTAATCCAATACCGGTGGAAAGTTCTTTTGGTCCTGTTTTTTTCTTATTGCTGCAAAAAAACCAAAGGCTGTCATCGTTAACCTTAATTTTTATGATTATTGGGTTTTCGGCAGTTTTCAGTTCACCATGTTTAAAAGCATTCTCTACTAAAGTAATTAATACAAAAGGTATTATACTAGCGCCATTAATGACGCCTTCCACCTGCAGGTCCACATTTAATTTATTACTAAAACGAAGCTGGTTGATTTTAATAACATTTTTGACATGCTCAATTTCATCTTTAAGTGGCGCTTTACCATCTTTTGCATTGCCTTCACTTAAGGCATATCGCATAATATCACTTAAGGTTAAAATACCTTCTGAAAGTTCCTGCGAGTAGGGTAATGATTTAGCATATAAGAAGTTCAGAGTATTGTGCAAAAAGTGAGGATTTATTTGTGCCTTAAGAAAATTAAAATTTGCATTTGATTTCTCTACTTCCAATTGCATTTTTTGTTCTTCCAAAACTTTGCGCTGCTTTTTTTCATCCGTCAGGTAAGTTAAATATGAAATGAGCAATGAAATGCCTATGTAAAATATGGTTGATAAGGTATATGAAAAGATCAAAAGGCCTGTGGTTAATTGTTCATTGATCTTTTTTGAAGGTGTTAAAAATTTAAAAGATAATAAGTAAAATGCTATTAAGACTAATATTATAATAACAATAAGACGAACATAACTTGTCACCGATTTTTTGTCAGTTATCAGCCTGTAAAATAAATTAAGTGTGAAATAGTAATAAAATAAAATAAAAATGAAATTGATTAATTGGTAAGAAAGGTGTTGCCAGGATAAAAAATCATTTATATCAAAAGGTTGATCTTTTAATGGTGCCAAAGAAGCAGCTGCAATTCCAAGTGCGCCAAATACTAAGTATACACCAAGCAGTACCCAAAATACTTTCCAAAATGCAAAACGCTTTGCTGTATTCATCTTCACTATAATTTTAATAATAAGGCTGGTTTACCAACCTTATCTTTAATTATTACTGATTAATCCCTATTCCGCCACCACTTTGTGTACGCTTGCTTTCTTCCTCAGCACCTGTAGCTCTCTGGCGGGCCGCTTTTACCTGGGCACTGCCAAAACGGTAAGTAAAGTTTAATTTAAATTGCTGGCTTTCCCAACGCGATGTTACTCTTGTAGTTTGTCCTGCAAAATCCATCATGCCATTAAATTTTAAGCTATTAAAGATGTCACTATATGATGCCTTAATAGTTCCTTTACCCTTGAACAATTGTTTTTGCATCCCTGCATCTACACCCCATATTGTTTTGGAACGAAAGGCACCCTGCCAAATTGTGGGAGCATTATAAAAACCGGTTAATTCAGCTGTCCATGTTTTTGTTTTTCCAAATTTGAAACTATTCTGAGAATATATACTGAGAGCAAAAGCATTAAGGTCAATTTCTCTGCCTGAACCAAAATCAGCCTGATATTGAGAATAGTGGGTATTCATATTAATAAATGATGTAAATGTTTTGTACATGAATGGATAGCTTACATTAAGACTTACTATATCCTGAGTTGCCAGATTTTGTTTTGATATAAAAGATTTAGATTTTTCTGCAGTATCAATCAGCTGTGTAAACATGTTTTTTACATGACTATAATTTAATGTTGTATTAAGCTTGTACTTATATGTATAAGTAGCACCAAAGCTGTTTGTATACTGTGGTCTTAAGTCGGTATTGCCTTTTTGAAAAGTATATTCATCCAGCTTAAATTCAAATGGGTTCAAATCCTGGTATGCCGGGCGGTCAATTCTTCTGCTGTAAGTAAAATTCCATTGTTTCATTGGATTTTTGTTAAATGTAATTGCAGCACTTGGGAAAAGATCAACATAACTTCTTTTGAAACCTGATATAGAATTTTCATAGTCACTTCCATTAAATTTTAAACCTGTAGATTTTCCTTCAGATACAGTATGTTCAACTCTTAACCCTGCCTGAACCATAAACCCTGTAAATGGACGGTTGTAATTTGCATACGCGGCATTAATATTTTCATTGTATTTGAAATGATTGCTGCGATCCTTATCTAATTCCCTGCCTGTAGAAAGTAAATTATAACGACCAAAATCATTGTCTGTATTGATGTATGCTATTTTTCCGCCTACACCCAATTTGCCTTTTCCTAACCCTTGTTCATAATCACCTTTAACTGAGGAAATATGAATTTTTGTAGGTGATATCATTTGA
>JACDAZ010000412.1 GCA_013695175.1 Flavisolibacter sp.
TGTGGTATGGTAACCTGCGCGAATTAAAGAATGTAATCAAACGTGCAACATTATTAAGTGATGGTGAGCAGATTGAAGCAAGCTCACTTCCATTTGAAATATCACACTTTAACAAACTTCAGTTTGATACAACTCCCGAGCCTGCTGCAGTTCATACTATTTCAAATACAATAGATGATCTAAATGAAAGTCCACGAACCATTTCTGAAACCACTTTAAAAGGTGCCAGTATTGATGCGGAATATGAAATGATATTGAGGGCATTAAAAAAAGTAAATTTTAATAAAAGCAAAGCTGCCAAACTGCTGAATATTGACCGGAAAACTTTGTATAACAAAATGAAACAATACCAGGAGTTCAATAATCAGTAATGAGTAGTATTTCAGGTTTTTTTAATCAGCCCCAGGCAGTAAATGCCGGTTCAGGTAATGGTACTGATGAATCAAGGGTATTACCAGTTATTAACCTGAACCAGGTGTTTCAAACATCATTGGAACTTTACCAGGAAACAATTACTAAATCATCACCTATAATACGTTGCGATATCTTACCATCTGTGCAAGGTGATTCGGTGCAAATGCAACAGCTTTTTAACCTGGTAATAAAGATGATTTTATTAAATCTGCCTATTGTAAATAATTTGTTTATTTATATTAAATGCGATGGTGCAAAAGATGAGGTAATGGATTTAAGTATTCCTGCAGGATTTAATAAATATTCAATTAATGTATTTTCAAATGCAATACATATATTGGAATGGGCAGATAAATTTAAACAGGAAATAAGTGAGTGTAAAACTATTTGCACAAAAAATAATGGGCATTTCGAAGAACATACTTCTTCTGATAGCGGTTGTTTATTTACGATAAGTTTATCCGGAAAAATGAATTAATTAATGTCTGTAGAAAAACCGGTTGTACGCGTTCTTATAGTGGATGATGACGAAGATGATTTTTTTATTACTTCGGAGTATTTAAAACAAATACTGGATTATTCTATGTCCATAGACTGGGCATACAAGTTTGCTGATGCAATAGAAAAAGTAAAAAATCGTGAATACCTCATTTATTTTGTTGATTACAGGTTAGGTGCAAAAACTGGTTTAGATTTTTTAAAAGAAGCGGTGAAGCTTGGCTGCGAAGAACCCATTGTGTTATTGACCGGCAAAGGCAACAGGGAGATTGATATAGAAGCTATGCAAATTGGAGCAACAGATTACCTTGTAAAAACAGACCTGAATGCTGATAAGCTTGAAAGGTGCATCCGCTATTCATTAGAAAGAACATCATACCTGAAAGCTCTGAGGGCCAATGAAAGAAAGTACCGCAGCATGTTTGAACTTTCTAAAGATGCTGTGTTTATTGCTGAACGATCCCTTGTATTCCGGGATATAAATGTAGCAACCTCTGATCTATTAGGATATACCAAAGAAGAATTGCAAAAACTAACTCTATACGACCTTGTGGCAGATGAAACTAATAAAGACCTTTTAGAGAAATTGCTGTATGAAGAAGATGAAGTAAATGATTTTGAATTTGAAGTACAGACAAAGGCTGGCGATAAAAAAATTTGCATTCTTTCTTTAACGTCGCCCCTTGATGCAACGGGTCGCATTTATTACCAGGGATTAATGCATGATATAACCAATCTGAGACGTGCAGAAAAAGCTAACCTGATGATGGAAAAATTAGGCGCTACCGGACGTTTAGTAAGAACCTTAGCTCATGAAGTACGAAATCCATTGAATAACATAAATATGTCGGTGGAGCAATTGGTAAGTGATACTATGCCCGATGATTCTTCATTATTTCTGGATATTATTCAAAGAAACAGTAAACGTATAGGAGATTTAATAACGGAATTACTTGATTCCAGCCGTCCTTCTGAATTGGTATTCGAAAAATGTTTATTACAAACAATATTGGATGAAAGTATTGCAGATGCACTGGATCGTATAACCCTCCAGAGAATTAATATGAAAGTTCGTTACCCGGATGGAGAATGTTTCATCATGGGTAACAAGGAAAAATTAAAAATTGCATTTGTAAATATAATTATCAATTCTGTAGAAGCTATGTCTTCGGATGGTAAAGGTGAATTGGAAATTGCGATTGAATGTTCATCAACATATCACCAGGTTATTGTAAAAGATAATGGTGTAGGTATTCCCGAGGAAAATCTGTCTCGATTATTTGAACCATATTTTACATCAAAAAGAAATGGAATGGGGTTAGGGCTTGCAGCTACATTAAATATTCTGCAATCACACAAGGCTCAAATAGATGTAACATCTGTTGTGAATACAGGAACAACCTTTACGATAAGTTTTCCTGTGTATGAATAAAGGTTACAATTTTACTGTTTAGCTTCCCATAATATAGTACAAATACTGCCTATTGCCGGAATTGCTATAACTAATATAATCCAGAATTCTTACGCTGAGATGCAATATTCTGATGACTAAAAACATCAATAATTCCCCATATCCAACGAATAGCACCCATTACCACACTAGCTATTAT
>JACDAZ010000413.1 GCA_013695175.1 Flavisolibacter sp.
CTGGTGAGCGTACAAAGGCAGATAATAATATTCAATCTGTACCCTTACCGGAAACAGATCCTGTAACCGGTGTTGTACAGGGATTGCCGGAAATCTGGAATGAAAAAAGTAATAGTGGCTAAATTCTTTGTTTAGCACTAATTATACCTGCCATTTTACCACAACCTTTCCAACGGAGTCTCCTTTTTGAAATTTATGAATAGCCTCATGCATTTCTTCAAATCCGTATACATGACCAATATGCTGTGGCTTTAACTGCAACGTTGATAGTTCATGTAACATCTGGTGCATCATATCAGTTTGTTCATATAAATAAATCAAATTAAAGCCCAATAATGATTTGTTTTGTGTAGGCAAACGCAATGGATCAATCTTTGGTCTTTTTAAAAATCTCCAATACAACTTAAGATAATCTGGTTTACTAGTATGCGTTGCAAAGCTGGCATTTCCATAAACAACCATTCTACCCATTGGTGCCATTGCTTTCCAACCCTGCATTAAAATTTTACCACCTATACATTCCATCACCAGGTTTAATGCCCTATCGCCCAGGACGCTTTTGAGTTTATCATAAAAATCATTATCACGTACAATCACTGCATCATATGCTTCCTGTTGCAGCAAAAAATTCTTTTTATTTTCATTACCAACAGAGCCTATAGTATAAGCATCATATTTCTTGCAAATCCGATTTGCCAAAATTCCCACACCACCCGCAGCACTGTGTATGAGTACTGTATTTCCATTCTTTAAATTACCTAACTCAGTAAGGGCATAATAAGCAGTAAGCCCCTGCACTAAAAACCCCGCTCCTTCTTCAAATGTCCAGTCTGCAGGCAAAGGCACCACATACCTGTGATGGCTATTGATGTAAGAGACATAGCCTCCAAACTTTGTAACACCCATTACTTTATCGCCCACTTTCCATTCCTGTACTGCCGACCCAACAGAAATAATTTCACCGGAATATTCAAGTCCAGGTATAAATGATCCTTTTGGTGTAGCACTGTATAATCCCTGCATGGCAAATATATCAGCGAAGTTTAAACCTATGGCATGCACCTTTACACATACTTCATCTTCTTGTAGTTCATGAAGCATTTCTGTTTGCAACTGCAGATTTTTTATGGAACCTGCTTTGGGCATTCTATAAACCTTTCGTTCAATCATCGTCACCTCCCTGTTAAGTTGTATAAAAATAAGTACATGCCTAATGCATATGATCAAATCATTAAAAATTTATAAAGTTGATGATCTTTTGGCTTATTTATAAGAAATGTAAGAGATCCATTACCGTCAGAAAAAGGTTACTTAAACAGAATTAAATTTATTTACCAATAAAGACATTAGCTGATTAAACTACAAATAGATATTAGATTTGATTTATGGAATGGCAAATCAAAAGAACACATACTGCTGATCCTGATTTTCAAAAATTAGTTCTTCTTCTCGATCATGAATTATGGGATGAATTAAAAGAAGACCAGGCAACCTACGACCAATTTAACCATGTACCTGAAATCAAAACAGCTATTATAGTATATAATAATAAAGAACCTGTTGCAATAGGATGTTTTAAAAAAAGGGATGATGAAACTGTTGAAATAAAAAGGATGTTTGTTCAAAAAGCTTACAGGGGAAAAGGTTTATCAAAACAGGTTTTATATAACCTGGAGCAATGGGCTATAGAATGTGCATATCAATATGCAATTCTTGAAACGAGTGTGCGTTTTGATACTGCAAAAAATTTATACTTAAACAATGGATATGCCATCACACAAAACTACCCGCCTTATGTAGGATTAAAAGAATCTGTCTGCATGAAGAAGAAATTATACAGGGTTATGGGGCAATAATTTTTAAATCATTAATTATGAGTTGCTGATGCAGGAGCTATTACATTTTTAAGTTTACATTCTCCTACTTGGCAAGCAAATTGATTATTATAAACAAAATCAATAGTATGATACAAGATAACGACAAAAAAAACAATGAAAATTCGGACAGCGCTTTCAAACCAGACCCTGAAACATTACATAAAACCGATCCACAGGAAAATATGGAAGGTCCTGTTTCTTCAATGATCAAAAATCATGGTGAAGCTTTTAAAACCGATGAAACAAAAGAAGAAGCTGACGAAGAAAAAGAGAAGGAGATGTGATCTTCATGTTGTTAAATCCATAAATTCCGGCCCTTTCATTTGAGAGGGCTTTGTTATTTCAATACCATTCAAAAAGAAGAGGTAATTTAAGAATTAGATGTAAGAAAAGTTATTTCCAGCTATGAAGATTCAAAATAAAATAAACTTCAAATCTCCACTTGAATTTTGGGAATATCTACCCGAAGATGAACGCATCATTGCAGATGTTTTAAGGCAAATTATACTGGAAAGTTTACCTGCTTATTGTAAAGAAAAGTTGAGCTATAATGTTCCCTTCTTTTATGGTAAACGAAGAATTTGCATGATTTGGCCTGCTTCTATACCGTGGGGCGGCATAAAAAGCGGTGTATTGTTTGGACTATGCCAGGAAAATAAATTAATAGATGTAAACAATTTTCTTACCCACGGAACCAATAAACAGGTATTCTATAAAATATATCACTCACCTCAAGAAATTGATTATGATGCAATTGTTTCTATTATACAGGAGGCGGTGGAGGTAGATAAGCTTTTCAAATAAAATCATATTAAAATTTGCGCAACCGTTTAAGGTGCAGGGCCGATTTTACAACCATTGCTCCTCAAAAATTATATGTGGGTACAGATACCATTTGTGATGAAAGTGGAAATATTAAGAATGATATTCCTGAAATGCATTGGAAGGTGGCATTTTTACCAGCAGCTACAGGCACTAAAGTAGAAGCAGAGATAACATTTGCAAGTGAGCTGACCTTGAAAAAATTGTTGAAATGGGCTTAAAAGAAGGTTTTACGGCTGCTCATGATAATCTTGATGAATTACTTGAAAGCAAGTGCATTGATCAATCAGGAAACCTGTCAGGCATGGTTCCCTTTTTTAATGCTGTCATAATCTCCTCTATTCTTTTAGCCCTGGTTTCTTCTTTTTTAGCACTGCTCAGCCAATGTAAGATGTATTTTTTATTTGTAGTTTTTAAGTTATTAAAATAAGCCACGGCCTTTGCATTTCTGTTAAGAAGTTTTGAAAGATCTACAGGGATCAATAACGCTTCTACATGATCAATTTTTTCCCAGTTACCATTTTGTTTAGATAACTCAATTTTTTCCATTCCTGCAGGCATCATCAGCCCCTGCTCAATAAGTTTTTCTACTCTTTGTTTATTAAGCTTACTCCATTCGCTTTTTGGTTTACGAGGAGTAAATAACTGCATATATCTTTCTTCATCAAGGGGACGCATGGTACTGTCAATCCACCCATAGCAAAGTGCTTCTTCCACTGCTTCATCGTAATTTACTCTTTGCTTTCCGGTTTGCTTTTTATAATACACCAGCCAAATCCCATTGTATTTATTATGGTATTTATGAAGCCATTTCCTCCACTCCTTCCTGTTCTTTGCATACACTTGTTCATATGTGTTGATAACAGACATAGTAAACAAATTTAATTTTCAGCATTAGATTACTTGAATATTTCTTAAAAATAATTCCACCAGTCAATATCCTGTATTGTAGTTCCAATGGTATACGGTTGCCCGATAAAAGGTACAGTTACAGGTAACTTTAAACTATCTGCAGCTTTTAATAAAAGATTCACTGGTTCATTCCATACATGATCCGACTGTAAAAATTTTCCCCAATGTATGGGCATGGTCATTTTGGCTTTTAAGTCTAGAACTGCCTGTGCAATCTGTGGGGGAAATAAATGACTTTGCGGCCATCGCACGTTGTAGGATCCGCATTCCATTAATGCTAGATCAAATGGACCATACTGCTCCCCTATCATTTTAAAATGGGGACTATATCCTGTATCACCACTATAGTATATTTTATATCCATCAGCACTAACAACATAAGATGCCCATAATGTTTTACGTGTTTCCAGAGTTCTGTTGGAACGATGATGTGCCGGTGTTGCCGTGATTATTACATGATCACTCACTTTATAAGATTCATTCCAGTTAAGTTCTGTTACCATGGCAGGATCATATCCCCAGTGTATAAAATGTGACCCCACTCCTACGGGCACAATCACTCTTTTTACTTTTTTCTTAAGCCGTTTTACTGTCAGGTAATCCAGGTGATCATAATGATCGTGCGAAATAACAAGTGCATCTATAACTGGCATATCCTTATATGTGTATACATCGGTACCACGAAAGGCTCTTATAGATCCACGTATGGGTCCTGCAAAATCACTAAGATTGGGATCAACAAGTATATTAGCAGTTG
>JACDAZ010000423.1 GCA_013695175.1 Flavisolibacter sp.
AGGTATATATGCGGCACGCATACGGAGAAAATGAGTAAGCGTCTTTATAATACAGTTAATCCGGATACTATTGTAGAAAAATATGGCGCCGACACTTTCCGGATGTATGAAATGTTTTTAGGCCCCGTGGAAATGAGTAAACCATGGGATACAAAAGGCATTGAAGGTGTACACCGTTTTTTGAAAAAGCTCTGGCGTTTATTCAACAATGAAAATGGGATTACAATCTCTCATGAAGAACCAACAGCTGCAGAATATAAAATCCTTCATAAGACAATAAAAAAAATTGAAGAAGATACAGAGCGTTTTTCATTTAATACCGCTGTAAGTGCTTTTATGGTTTGTGTAAATGAATTGACAGATGCTAAATGCAATAAGAAAAAAATTCTGGAACCACTTCTCGTTTTACTTACTTCATATGCACCGCATATTGCCGAAGAACTATGGCATCAATCAGGAAATGAATCCACAATATTAAATGCTTCCTTTCCAAAGCTTGAAGAGAAATATTTAGTTGAAATATCGAAAGAATACCCTGTGTCCATTAACGGAAAGTTGCGTACACAAATCAATATAGATTTAGATGCATCACATGAACAGGTTGAAGGAATAGTTATGGCAAATACTGTTGTTCAAAAATGGATAGAAGGAAAACCGGTAAAAAAGTTGATCTATATAAAAGGTAAAATGGTAAATGTTGTTGTATAATTAATTGCCGGCGTCTGCTTTATCCGGTTTTTTTAGCCTGATGGTTGCACTGCTTTTTTCTGTGCTGGCTAAAATGGCTTCGTATCTTTTATCGTTTACAATGGCAACCATGTAAGAAGTATTAGGTGGTATAGAACCAAGGTTTTCTGCTACCATTACCAGATCATTAGTTTCCTGCATTTCAGCTACCGGTAATTTTATAGTATAAGCTTTTTCAGTTAACCTGATGTTTTGAAAGATCAACCTGTTGTTCAGGAATAAAGAAATAGAATCACCATCTACTTCTGCATTATCATAAAAACGAAGTTCTATTGAATCTCCTGCTAAAGGAATTTCCATTATAAAAACCTTTTCGCGTATTGTAAATTTTTCTTCAATCGTCATTGGTATTTCAATAGTTGTTTGTTTTGTAACAACAGGCGTTTCTACTTTGGCAACAACGGGTTCTTTTTTACGCATGGGTGGTATAGAAACCATACCCGGTTTTCTAGCTATTGGTGGTTCTTCTTTTTTTATTTCAGGTTGCCGGGTTGTTCTTGAAGATGTTGCAATCAATCCAATACTATCTATAATATCCGGATCATTTGCTCCGCTTGTATAATTGGATGTTACCCAATCCCATTCATCCTTAAATAATGAAATTGATGTTTTTGTGAGATCAACATTTCCTTTTCTTAAAAGGTTTTCCTTATCTGATGTTTTTCCTTCTAAAAACATTTCACCTCCACCGGGACAATTAAAATCAGCAACAGCTAAAAGAGGGGTTTTTTGTGTTGCGCCCAATATTCCTGTCTTTTCTTCCAGTAACTGGTCATCCCACCATACCACACTATTAGAATTTGGTTCAAAATATCCTTTGATGCTATAACGACTGTAATTTGAGGGTGATTCATAATAGTAAGAAGTACCGGTTAGGCTGTCACCTTTTTGGATAATTTTTATCTCAACCTTTTTTTTATCAATTTTCCCTTTCCACACTCCTGTAATTTGCTGGGCATCAGCATTGTAATTGGAAAAAATGCTTATAAAAGAAACAAAAAATAAAAGTTTTTTCATAAAGTCAGGTATGCGATAAACATCAATTCTTAAAACGGAAATACGGGTTTTATATTTTGCTCCAGAAAAAAACCCCGGATTTTTCAGATGTTTTACGAATAGAAAGATTATCCAAAAGATTTATAATCTTGAAGAACGGTCATTTAGTTATTTAACCCATAAAGCATATGTCAATATAAATAACTATAAAAAACTAACTTCAGGATACAAAATGTAACGCTATGGTAAGTACAGCTACTTTAAAAGATTTGCTAAAAGCGAATAAGGAACAATTTAATCAGGTTGTAGAATTTGATCCTGCAAACGATAAATTAATAAAAATTGACTTTACTGAAAATAACAAAGAGCTTACTGATGATATTTTAGAAAAGGAGGACGAATTTGTTCATTACCTGTTTCGGCTATTAAATGATAAAGGTGCACGTTATGCTATTGGTGGTTATGA
>JACDAZ010000430.1 GCA_013695175.1 Flavisolibacter sp.
GAAGTATACTGATGAAGCTGCTTCGTTAGGTAGAAATGTAAGCATTATGATAGGCATTCATGGTAGCAATGCCATGAAAGCTTTACAGGAAATTCCGGAGCATAAAAGCATCCCCACTATTTGTGAATTAGATCCTGAAGATGCATTTGAAATAAATTCCAAAGTGTGGGCACCCATGTGGATTAAAAGAGGAAGTAAAAAGGATGTAAAAACAATGCAGGCAAAAGGAAAAAAGGTTTTTATATGGACTGTTGATAAAGCTTCGAGAGTTAAAGACTTTATTACAGAAGCAGGATATGATGGAATTTTATCAAACTACCCTTCTGTAGTTGCATTTTATTATTATACCAGGCAATAATTAAGTTTTCCTATTGTTACACAATGGTTAAGTATGGTCATAGCAATTTCAATAAAAACCTTATTTGTGTATATTTGGAACTACGAATACAAGCAATCCAGGAAGGATTTTCTTAACAATCATCGTTTTATTCTTAACTTTTTTAACAGCTAAAGGCATAATACTTGCTCATTGGGCGACGAACAATAACTTATGATTAAAAACCAACTTTTCTTATTGATTTTAACCTTAACCAGTGCCATGGGAAACAGCCAGTTAAATGAAGCTATAACACCAGAAGAACCAAAAGTTATAGCTTTTGCAAGTGATACCCAGGCTCCTATGTGGGTTGAAACCATTCTGCTTAAATCTCACAATAATAAAAAAGCTACCAACATGGTTTTTGGTGAGATTTTGAAAAGCCAGCCTTCCTCGCTTTTCCTTTTAGGAGATGTAGTTAACCTTGGCTATAGCAGAAGACAATGGAAACCTATTGATAAGCATATCAATGAACTCAGGGAAAACAAAATTGATGTTCATGCTATTTTAGGAAATCATGAAATAATGGGTCGTCCAAAAACAGGGGAAGCTATGTTTCAACAGCGATTTCCTAATCATATTCGTACAGGTTTTATTGAAATTGTAGACTCTGTTGCAGTTGTTTTATTGAATTCAAATTTCAATACATTATCCAAAGCTGAAGATCAATTACAAATAACATGGTATCGTGAAATGTTGAAGAACCTGGATAATGACCCATCAGTAAAATTTATTATTACCGGTACACACCACTCTCCATTTACAAATAGCAGAATTGTAAAACCATCAAAACCTGTACATGACAAATTTGTTCCTGCTTTTATAGCTTCAGAAAAAAGCAAATTATTTTTATCCGGTCACTGCCATGGATTTGAACATTATAATATTCAGGGAAAAGATTTTATGGTAATTGGTGGAGGAGGAGGTTTGAATCAGCCTCTACGTCAAGGTGTTGATGCTTTACCTGACCTGGCTACAGACTATAAACCTTTATTCCATTATTTAACGGTTCGTAGATTAGATGATCGCTTGGAAGTAACCTCACATAAATTAAATGCAAACCTTACTGCTTTTGAAGCAGGAAGAAAACATGATATTATTCATACTGTAACAACAGAAGCAATTATTGCAAGTGCTGATTAGTAGAATTGCAGAGAATTCTTTTTGCAAAAAACCTCAGCATCAAAAACTGAGGTTTTCCTTGTTAAAATTTTATTTCATCAGCACTGGGTCCATAACTTCCGGGAATGGGTATATCGAGCAAGCGCAGGTATACACCTAATTGTGCCCGATGATGTATGGTTTGACTAAATGCATGACGTATTACTTCATACTTTGTCATTTTACCAAGCACCTGGTCTCCCTTTCTCATTGTCCACTCAGGTAGCAGATCTTCCTCTGTTGCTTTTTCCAAAGCTTCTCTACCCTGGTTTAATGACCTTTCAAAAAGCTCAAGTAAATCTGTTGTTGATTTTACCTCAGTTGGTTTATACGGTGATGCAGCAAAATCAATTTCTGAAGTTGTTAACCCCATAAAAACCCATGATGGTAATTCTGCTATATGAACAGTGAGGGCTTTCATATTCATACTTTTTTCATGTGGCTTCCAATCCCAATTATCATCCGGAACTCGTTGTAACATTTTTAGCGTTATAGCCGACTCCTGATCCATTTCTTTTAAAAGCAATTGTAATATATCCATAGTTGATATTAATTAATCCTGAGGTGTTAATCTGATAAACATTCCCGGTGATTCTGTTACTGCATAAATATACCCATCTGGTGCTTCGGTAACCGCCCTAAATCGTGCCATACCATTGAGAAGTTTCTCTTCACCTTTTGTTTTATTGCCATCAACCTCCACCCTTGCAATATGTTGTCCTGCAAGTGCTCCCACAAGTAGATTTCCTTTCCAGCCTCTATAACGGTCGCTGGTAACCAATGTCATTCCACATGGTGCAATAGAAGGTGTCCAAACATGTACCGGTGGTTCAATGCCTTCTTTTTCTTTATCATTTGATATAATACTTCCGCTATAATCTATGCCATGAGTTGTAACGGGCCAGCCATAATTTTTTCCTTTTTGAATAATATTAATTTCATCACCACCTCTGGGACCATGTTCGTGAGCCCATAAAATATTATTGGCTTTATCATATACCATACCCTGTATGTTCCTGTTTCCATAACACCAAATTTCCGGTTGTGTATTTGGGGTATTTACAAAGGGATTATCCGACGGAACTCTGCCATCATCATGCAAACGCATTACTTTACCATTGTGATTACTTAAATCCTGTGCATTGGTTTTTGTACCTCTTTCACCCGTACTTACGTACACATAACCATTACCATCAAATACAATACGTGAACCAAAGTGTACACCCGAGCCAACAAAAGGTTTAACAACAAAAAGCTCCTGCAGATCTGTAAATGCATTCCCATTTAATTTGGCTCTTGTAAGCGTAGTACTACCACCCCCACTACCGGGTTTGGAATAAGAAAAATAAATCCATCCATTTTGGTTATACTCCGGATGAAGCGTTATATCTAATAACCCACCTTGCCCATTTGCATATACAGCAGGTACATTTTTTACATTCTCCGGCTGTAATTTTCCATCTTTTACAATTCTTATTGTACCTGCTCTTTCGGTAATCAATACCCTGCCATCAGGTAAAAAAGCCATGCCCCATGGATTTTGCAAACCGGTTACTATTGTATCAGCACTCATTTTTACGGCCACCCTATTTGCCTGATTAGCATTATTACTATCCCGGGAGTTCATATTGGTTTCTGCGTTTTTATCAGCACAAGAAATAATCAACAGGCAAACAATTCCTAAACTAAGAAGCTTCATTTTTTTCATGTTATACTATTTATAATTTGAAAAGAAAGTTCAGAAGGCAGTATAGATGGTATACAAAGGTATGATGCTTTCGTTCTTTTAAGTACTCACAAATTGCTTTATGTTGGCACCACCAGAGCATAATCTAATCTTTATCAAAATCATAAAACAGACCCTGCAGGATCATAAAAACACCATAAGTTATAGTACCTGCAGCAATCAAAATAAAATAAACATGCCCAATGTGATCACCAATAAAATCAAACGCTTTATCGGTATTGACTACATCCTGTGGTTTATTGGCAATAGAAGCATGTAGCAAAAAATAACCCATGATAGCCAGAATAACGCCGCGTGCAAAATGACCTACCCAGGCTACAATATGAATTAACTTTTGTTTGGTTTTACTTAAATGCCTGATCAAAAACCGTTCTTTGTAAGAATAAGAAATAGCGTAATAAAATTGAACAATGGCTGTGATGATAATTACAACTCCTAAACCACCTATCAATAATTCCCCGGCCTGCCACTGCAGCACATCTGCAACCATTTCTCTCTCTTGTTGCGGTTGACCATCTTTTTGAGCAGAGCTA
The DNA here is from genome assembly GCA_013695175.1 of Flavisolibacter sp. GTDB lineage: Bacteria > Bacteroidota > Bacteroidia > Chitinophagales > Chitinophagaceae > Flavisolibacter. Next base: position 3,818 of record JACDAZ010000430.1, read on the forward strand.
TTACCAAGTAGGGCCTGTAAAGCTGCAAAAGCAATAAGTGCATCGGCAAGAGCACTTAATACAATACCTGTTCGCTTTCCAAGACCATGTAAATCATTCCCATAATTATATGGATCTTTAATTGTTTCATATATACGCCAGCAGATAAAGCATAGCATCCCTAAGAAAATAATTCCAATGACAACTTTACCAAAGGGAACATCAGCCAAAAAAGCAAGAATACTTCCTTCGTCAGCGCCGCCATCTTTTATTTTTAAAAAAGAAAGGATAGCCACTATACCAATCATAGCATATACTATGGCAATAGCAATACAACCAAATTTGGCAAGCCAATGCACTATATGTGTTGCTTTTTCCGGTTTATTCATAACTTGAAGCGTGTAGCATTACAAACTTAAACCCGAAATTCTTGATTTGAATAATTGAAATTTTAAACTCATTAATATAAGATAACATGTGTTCAATAAACTTGCAAAAAGAAAAAAAATATATTTTCTTTGTTTCAAATCCTCTCCTATGCAACTCATGATGTACCTGGGTAATGACCTGATTGAATCAATGACAGTCAATTTCACCCGTCTTTCCGAGCCTGGATATTTAGGACGTTTTAAACGTCAACTCAAACAAAGACATGTTTCGTTGATTCTGGAAACCGGACTGGAACCCGAGTTTCTTATAGTTGATATACAACCTGTAAATATTGTTTCATCTAACCCTTCTTATTTAAATACAGGAAATTCTCCAAGAGCATGAATGAAGTTATTCATGGAACTTAATTAATACCTTTTTTTAATATTAAAACAAAGAGCGCTACAATGAGTTTTAATCCTTCCACTTGGGCACTTGACCAACTTTTTGACATCACAGCTTTGTTTGCAAAACAAGGTGACAAATAAGCAAAACAAGCAATTTATAAACGCTACTATAAGAGCGAAATAATTTATTGCCATTTGGAAATAAATACTTTTCTAAGTATGTTGATTATTCTTTTTCCAGTCTTCTAAATCCATTTCAAATTTTATTTCCCCCTTGCCATGTCTACCTATTTCTTTCCAGCCATTTTTCCTGTAAAATTTTTCGGCTTTCGTTTTTGGTTCTGTGCCTAACCAGATATTTTCTTTAGTTTGCTTAAAATACCAGTTAATCATAATATCATGTAATTCTTTACCAATTCCCATTCCCTCAAAATCAGGATTTACAAATAAAGCCCACACATTATTTTCCAGTACATCTACTATTGAAAATCCAATAATTATATTTTCTGATTCTGCAACCCAACCTTTGCCTTTCCTGTTTATATAATCATTACAATCTTCATCAGTAACCAGCGAAGGATCTGAAAGTATATTTTCCTTTACAGCATGACGAATCACCTGCATTTGAGGAATGTCTTTAAACTGTGCTTCTCTATAGTTTATTTTCATTTATTTTTTCTAAGATCATAAAAGAAAAAAGCCGCTGAGCATTTCTACTGCAGCGGCTTTAAAATAATATAATCAATTTATTTTTTTACGTTCTTTTGCACATAACCTCCAATTTCAAACATAGAGATTTGGCTTTTACCGCCAAATGCAGGTTTCATTTTGGCATCAGTATTTATCATTCTCCTGTTTTTGCTGTCCTGCAAATTGTTTTTCCTGATATACTCCCAAATCTTTTTAACGATCTCTGTTCTTGGAAGGGGTTTACTACCCACTACTTCGGCTAATTCATTACTTACAGATAATGGAGCCATAAATGCTGCGTTTGGTTTTCTTGCAGATTTTTTGCCCGCTGCTTTCTTGCTGGCAGATTTTTTAGGAGCCGCCTTTTTTGGAGCTGCTTTTTTGGGAGCCGCTTTTTTGGAAGCTGCTTTTTTTGGAGCTGCTTTTTTGCTTGCTGATTTAGAAGATGTTTTTGATGCTGATTTTTTTGATGCCGATTGCTTTTTGGCTGCTTTCGGAGCCGCTTTTTTTGTTGCTTTTTTGGCTGCTTTTGCCATGGTATTAAAATTTAATAGTTAGTAAAATAAATGGTAGTTAGTAAATACCGGCATCAAGATACATAACCTATATATAACAAATGAAATTTTTGAACACATATTATCCCCTCTTTTCAAAATGCAAACAATTTTTGACCAAAAACGCGTTTTTCTTAGGGAAATTGACCACTTTTTAGACTTTTTATCAATGGAAGAAGAAATTTTGGTGAACAATTCGCTTACAAAACAGGAGTTGCATAACCTCGATTTTATGGATTTACTGCCAATAAACAAAGTGTCAGTTATAGTTTTGAACTATAGTTTTGCCAACCGGTTAAACAACATTTTCTTTCGCATTGGTGGCGCTATTAATGTTTGGATTTATCGAAGTGCAACATCCAGGTAAAACCATATTTATCTTTTAGCACACCAAACAAGGCTCCCCAAAACTGCAATTTCACATCTTCTATAATAGTTCCGCCCTCAACAAGGTTTTTAAAAAAAGAATGTATTTCATTTTCACTACTGCAGTTTAAAGAAAGTGCAATGGTATTTCCATGCACACATTTTGCAGATGACATCATATCGGAAGCCATTAATAACAAATTATTATTCATCAAAGATGCATGCATCACCTGCCCCTGAATTGCTTCAGGACATTGACCTGCAATTGGTGACTCACCAACGGTTTGAATGGTTAGCTCTCCTCCCAAACACTCTTTGTAAAAACTCATTGCTTCTTTGCAGTTACCATTAAAAGTGAGGTAAGCATTAATTTGAGTAGGATACGTTTTTTTGCCTTCTGCCAGTTGCTTTACCTTTTTAAGCGCTTTATCCCAGGCTACAGACATAGAATCAAACCATTCATCGCCCATATCACTTGCAATATCTAAATGTGTTGTTCCATTTTCTCCTTTAAGGATATAAATTTCTTTACCACCTTTCATTGCTTTAGCACCTTCACTTTCATAATCTTCAACACCATCTTTTAAAAAACCTGTATACTCAAATGCTAATTCTTCAAGTGGTTTGTTGGCAATTATTTTAGCTACCATACCACAGTTAGTATGATCTGAAAAAACAGCTTTACCTCCTTCTTTCCAATCAGTCTCTACATGAGAACCGGGACTAAATTCAGAGTACCAGTCACGTGTATATTCATCTTCCACCAAAATATTCCACACCTGTTGCTTTGGTGCATTTATGTCAATTGATTTTTTAATTGTTTTTACTTTCATAACAAATGGTTTTTTATATTATTTAACATTGTTGTCCGACTAAAAATAGCATAAAAATCCCTACAACTCAATATTGATAAGGGTTTCAGAC
>JACDAZ010000438.1 GCA_013695175.1 Flavisolibacter sp.
CCCCCACGATCATATAAAGCCATTTGAAACAGATTCAGGTAAGAAAAAACAAGTTGGCGATATGTTTGATTCGATTGCCGGCAGGTATGATTTCATGAACCGTTTTTTAAGTGCAGGCATAGACAGATCGTGGCGAAAAAAAGCAATTCAATTATTTAAGGAAGATATGCCTGATAATATACTCGATGTTGCAACCGGAACTGCAGACATGTCAATAATGGCTTATAAAATGCTGAAGCCTAACAAAATAACAGGTATTGATATTTCTGAAAAAATGTTGGATGTCGGAAGACAAAAAATTGAAAAAGAGGGACTTACAAAATTTATAGAATTGCAGGGAGGTGATGGTGAAACAATAAATTTTAATGATAAAACGTTTGATGCGGTAATGGTGGCCTTTGGTGTACGAAATTTTGAAAACCTGGAAAAAGGCCTTAGTGAGATCTTTAGAGTTTTAAAACCCGGGGCTAAACTTGTAGTGCTTGAATTTAGTAAACCAAAAATTCCAGGCATAAGAACCTTGTACAATTTTTATATGACTGTACTGGCACCACAAATAGCAGGGTTATTTAAACAAAATAAAAAAGCATATCAATATTTAAATAAATCGGCTAAAGCATTTCCTGACAGGAAACATTTTATAACCATATTAAAAAACATTGGATTTTCCGATACCTTTTTCAAACCATTAAGCCTGGGCATATGTTGTATATACGTGGGAAGAAAACCTTAAAATCTGTATTTTATTTTAGCCTGCTCTCTTCTTTTCTTTTTTCTTCTATTGACCTGAATGCTCAAAGAAGAGAATTTTACATGGAGAACCATGACGATAAACCATATTATTTTGGAATTACTCTCGGAATGAATTTGGGAAGATTTCAAACCGAATTGCATCAGCAATTCATGCAGCAGGATAGTGTGCTGGTTGCAGAACCTTTAAATTCCGGTGGTTTTGCTTTGGGTTTATTAGCAACTGCTCGTTTAACAAATAGGTTTCAGTTAAGATTTAACCCGCAATTGATGTTTGCGGAAAGAAGTATATATTATAACCTTCGATATAAAGAAGCAAATGAAGATTTTGAGGTTCAGAAAAATGTGGAATCAATTCTTGTTTCTTTTCCATTGCAGCTTAAATTTAATTCTGATAGAATTGGCAATTTCAGGGTATATATGTTAGGAGGTGGAAAATTAGACTACGACCTTGCATCCAATGCACAGGCCCGCCGTGCAGATGATATGATAAAAATTCAAAAACTTGATTATGGGATAGAAGGTGGTGTTGGTTTTAATTTTTATTTTAAGAGTTTCATTTTTTCTCCTGAAATTAAAATCAGCAATGGCTTAAACAACCTTCACAGCCGCGATGAAAATTTAAAATATTCAAGTGTGATTGACAGAATCCAGTCAAGAATGATTGTTTTTTCAATACACCTTGAAGGGTAATTAAAAATCAAATTCTCTCCGGTGCATATTCCAACGCACGCCAGCAGAAATTAGAAATGTATTTTTAGGTGTAACAGTTGAAAGAGCAACTGTTTGTTTTCTGTATAGAGCATTTGCTTCAAAAAACAAATTGGGTCTGAATTCATAAGAAAGTAAAAAAGAAGCAAGTGCCGTTTTTGTTGATATTCCATTTCCGATAGTATAGCCATAATCTTTTGTTCGGTAAGGAGGAACATTGGGTAAGAAAATATTACCACCAAATGAAACATTGCCGGTATCTCTTCCCTGGTTAATATAAATGGCTTTTGCCTGTACAAGCCATTTTGGCGCCGGCTGATAACGTGCTATACCAATCCATTCCTGGAAATTAGCTCCTAAGGGATGAGCCAGTGGTTGATTATAATGAGTATAATTAGCTACTGAATCTCTGTGAGAATAAGTAAAGGGTCTTACCCGGTTGGTTTCTAATTGAAGGTCAAGGTTTGATATATTGAAAGCGTCAATGTATTTACCACCTAACTGTAAAGCCCATTTGTTGGCCCACCATCCATTGTTTTTCCGTATTTCAGTTAAACTAAATTCATCAAGCAAAAACTGGCTGTAAAACTGGAATTTCTTTGCCACATTTGCTTTTGCATCTATACCGGCTAATGCATTGTCAAAGCTTCCACTTTGTTGTTCAATTGATCTGTAAAAAATTACCGGGTTCAGGTAACCAAATTCAAAATGATCCTGTCTGCCAAATACTACGCCCTCAAACAAACCTATATTCAACCATTTTGTAACTGCAAGGTCAAGGTGGTGCATGGCAGCATATTTTTTTGGAATTAATATATCTGCACCAAAACGTTGTGCATGTTGTAACTCCATAAACAGGTTTTGATAATTAAACTTCCAGATCCTGGTATTCAATTTTAAAAACAAAGTGCTGTTTGAAAAATCGCTCAGGAATAAACTCCTGTGGCCATTACCTATAAAATTTTTATCAAAGCCAAAAGCTATATCTATAAAATTTGCCACACCGAAAGTGATGTATCCGCGGGCATCAAAATAATCAACACCGCCTGCAGCTTTAAAATCTTTATAAAAACCTGCACCTGGCACTGCTTGTCTTTCACTGATAAATTCCTGTACATACAGCGGATCACGCTCCTGGTTGTCTGTTATATAGGCAGCAAAACCTATTTTATTTGCAATACGTCCTCTTAAACTTAATCCACGTGTATTTAAAAAAAGGTGTTGATCATTATCGTTTTCTTTGGAAACTGAATATTGTAATACAGGATTTACAGCAAGAAAAAAATTTGGTGTGTGAACCTCGTAAAGTGTTGCCGGTGTTTTATAAAAATGTTTCCAGATTGGTTTTCTGCTCAAATAACTGATAGAATCTTCCGGAAACCATTCCAGGTTATTTATAATAGCAGTATACTTATTATATTGGTCAGTAGTTGTAAAAAGTGTAGAATCTATTTCGTTTACCCTTGGTATAAATTGTCTTCTGCTGAATGGTCTGTTTTTGGAAAAGTTTAAAATTGAATCTGTGCCGGCTTTTATTTCCAATCTTTCAAGCAGAATATTTTCTTTTGCACCCTGGGGTAAAAAAGTGGTTTGTGATGAAGCAATAAAAGGTGTACAGAACAAAAATAGTTTGACAAGGGTTTGTTTATATTGCATGAAACTGGCTTTACGTAAATAAAAACGTATGCAAATATATCTGATTAAGAACATACAGGTAGTGAATGAAGGAGTTTTGGAGGTAAAGGATATACTGGTAAAAAAAGGAAGAATTGAGAAAATTGCACCCGATATCACTAATAATGTAAATGCAATAATTATAGATGGGGCAGGAAAATATTTATTACCCGGTCTTATTGACGACCAGGTGCATTTTAGAGAACCGGGTTTAACACATAAAGCCACCATATATTCTGAATCAAAAGCGGCTATTGCTGGCGGGGTTACCAGTTTTATGGAAATGCCCAATACAAAACCACCTGCCTTAACACAACAATTGCTTGAAGAAAAATATGCTATTGCATCGCAATCTTCCTTAGCCAATTATTCTTTTTTCATGGGGGTTTCTAATGAAAATGCCGAAGAAGTGTTGCAAACCAATAAAAAGAAAAATGGGGTATGCGGAATAAAAATTTTCATGGGTTCATCTACAGGCAACTTATTGGTTGATAATTACCTGACGCTAAATAAAATATTTAGTGATAGTGAATTACTAATTGCTACACATTGTGAAGATGAAAACATAATCAATGAGAATTTAAGATTGCTAAAGCAAAAAAAACAGGATTTAGAGCCTTCTGATCATCCCGTTATTCGCAATGAAGAAGCATGTTTTGAATCTTCATTCAAGGCAATACAATTAGCTAAAAAGTATAATTCACGTTTACATGTTCTACATATTTCCACTGAAAAAGAATTACAATTGTTTTCAAATATGCTTCCACTTTCTGAAAAGCGAATCACTGCGGAAGTATGTGTACATCATTTACATTATACTACAGATGATTATAAAGATTATAAAAACCTGATCAAATGTAACCCTGCTATAAAAGCAGCTTATAATAAAGCAGCATTATGGCAGGCTTTGTTAAACGACACGTTGGATATTATTGCAACAGATCATGCACCACATGCATGGGAAGAAAAAAATGTTCCCTATGAACAGGCACATGCAGGTATACCATTAATTCAACATTCTCTTTTATTGATGTTATCGTATTATAAAAAGGAAATTATATCGTTAGAAAAAATTGTTCAGAAAATGTGTCATGCTGTAGCTGATTGTTTTCAAATAATGGATCGGGGATATATCAGGGAGGGTTATTTTGCTGACCTGGTAATTGTTGATTTAAATGAGAATACCTCTGTAACCAAAGAAAATATTCTTTATAAGTGTGGATGGAGTCCTTTTGAGGGTCAAACATTTCCTGCACAGGTTACGCATACATTTGTTAATGGATCTTTGGTATATGCTTTTGATACGGATTCAAAAAATAACAGATTTGATGAATCTACTAAAGGGCAAAGACTTAAATTTAACCGGTAAGATTTATACAGCCCAATAAAATATGCAGTTAGACAAAATTACATTTAACGACATATCTATTTTTCACCTGGAAGAAGAATTTTCGATATTTCACAAACTCAATTATACAAAAACATATGGGGGTAAAGAGTGGTTGCGGCGCTTTTTATCAGAACCACATCATGATATCCATCGCATTATTGGTACACAAAATATAATCAAGTTATTTATTGATCATATAGATGACTGGCCAACAGAGATCTCCAACGGTACTATTATTATGATTGATAAGTTTTTGGATTATAATCTTGATCCTATTCCTGCAAATGCAAATTCTTTATCATCTTTTAGTTATAAAATTTTGCATGGACAGGATTATGCAATGGTTAAATATTCGGTTAAGCATTTTGCAGATTTTTACCGTGGGCTAAATAAAATTTATGCATTATTCCTGGAGGTTGACCTGCCACCTCAGTTTCAGTTTTACATAAACAGAATTGAAAAGGTATTGTCAGAGCATGCAGTGAACCAAATAGTGTTACTTGATAAGGAACATAATTTTTCAGTACGGGAAAATTTATATTTCGCTTTTTATTTTCGAAACCATTACCGAAACGATACCCTGGAGATGATAGAAGTTTTTAGCAGGTTGGAAGCATGGTATTCAATGGCTGTTGCAGTAAAAACATATGATCTTCATTTTCCATCATTTATAGAACAGGAGCAACCTTATTTAAATGCTGAAGGTCTGTATCATATTCTTTTACACCAACCTGTGGCTTATGACCTGGTAATGCATCCTGATCAAAATTTTTTATTCCTTACAGGAGCCAATATGGCCGGAAAGAGTACATTGATAAAAGCTCTTGGTTCTGCTGTCTTCCTGGCTCATATAGGCATGGGTGTTCCTGCAGATAAAATGAAACTTACTGTATTCGATGGTCTATTAACGAATATTAATGTTTCAGACAACATATCAAAGGGCGAAAGTTATTTTTTTAACGAAGTTCAAAGAATTAAAAGCACTATTTATAAAATAAACGATGGTAAAAAATGGCTGGTATTAATTGATGAATTATTTAAAGGCACCAATGTGCAGGACGCAATGAAATGTTCATTAACTGTAATCAGGGGATTGATCAAAATAAAGAACTCATTATTTATTCTTTCTACTCATTTATATGAGATAGGTGAGGAATTAAAGGATGTATCCACTATTTCTTTTAAGTTTTTTGAAACTACTGTAACTGACGATCAACTGGAATTTAGTTATCAGTTAAAAGAGGGAATCAGTAATGACCGTATCGGGTATGTAATTTTACGGAGGGAAAAAGTGGTTGAAATGCTTGAAAAGCTGTAGTCTATGAAAATATTTTTGTTCGTACTTCTTTCATTATTTTTTCAAGTACTTGCTGCACAGGAATTTGATGTGCAGCATTATAAATATGAGATCAGGCTTTCTGATAAACATGATACGGTTTATGTAAAATCTTTTATAGACATATTTCTAACTACATCAGGCGATAAAATTTTATTGGATCTATCTTCTGTAGAAAAAGGTAAGGGAATGATGGTTGAACGGGTTTATTTAGGAGGTATGAAAGACACAACTGTTAGCTATTCATTTAAAGAAAATAAACTAATTATTCAACTACCCCAACCTGCAAAGGCTGGATCTAAAAAATTAATTGCTGTTTCATATAAAGGCATTCCCCGCGATGGCTTAATTATTACGAAGAACAAGTTTGGTGAAAGAACTTTTTTTGCAGATAATTGGCCAAACAGGGCACATCATTGGATTGTATGTAAAGATGATCCTGCTGATAAAGCATCAGTTGAATTTATAGTAACTGCACCTGTTAAATACAAGGTTATATCTAATGGAATTTTAATAGAGGAAACCATTTTAGGTTCCGAAAAACGAACACACTGGAAAGAGAAACTTCCTATTCCAACCAAAGTTATGGTAATTGGTGTCGCTCCCTTTGCTGTAAAAGATTATACTTCGTCACCCATACCCATCAGTGCTTGGGTATACACTAGGGATAGTGCAAAAGGATTTTATGATTATGAACCGGCTGTTGACATACTGAACTTTTTCAGTAATTATATTAATCCTTATCCATTTAAAAAACTGGCGAATGTACAATCCACTACCATTTTTGGGGGAATGGAAAATGCCAGTGCTATTTTTTATGCTGAAAAATCTGTAACAGGAGATAGAACATCAGAAGCTTTGATTGCACATGAAATTGCACATCAATGGTTTGGTAACAGTGCTACTGAAAAAAGCTTTAGTCATTTATGGTTAAGTGAAGGATTTGCCACTTACCTCACTAATATTTATCTGGAAAGTAAATATGGTAAGGATACTATGATATCAAGATTGAAAGATGACAGGAAAAAGATAATTGAGTTTATGGAAATAAGTAATCAACCTGTTGTTGATACTGTTTCTGATTATATGGATCTCTTAAATGCCAACAGCTACCAAAAAGGCGGTTGGATTTTGCATATGTTACGATCCAATGTGGGAGATAGTGTTTTTAAGAAGATAATCAATTCTTATTATGAGAAATATCAATTTAAAAATGCTGATACACGAGACTTTCAGAAAGTGGCTGAGGAAGTTTCAGGAAAAGATTTAAAATTGTTTTTTCACCAGTGGTTGTACCAGCCGGAAATACCTCAACTAAAAATAGAATGGAAACAAGATGGCAATGTTTTAAATGTTGTTATAGAACAACTACAACAGCATATTCTAAATTTTCCACTACAATTAGCGATCGTAAGTGCTGATAATATCACCATGCATGATACAATACAAATGAATACTAAAAGAAAACAGCTTCAATTTGTTGTAAAAACTACCATCAGCAATATCATTCCTGATTCGGAAACTCAATTACTATTTAAAGAAGTAAAATAAAGCAAACATTTACACTAACATGGTCACAGGGTTTTCCATGTACTTCTTAAATGTTTGTAAGAAAGATGCACCTACTGCACCATCCACACTTCTGTGGTCGCAACTCATTGTTATTTTCATAACATTACTTACTCCAAAACCTTCACCTTTTTTCACTACAACTTCTTTAATTCTGCCAACGGCCATAATGGCACTGTCAGGTGGATTTATAATTGCAGTAAATTCATCTATATCCATCATTCCTAAGTTGGAAATAGTAAATGTGTTGCCACTGAATTCATTTGGCTGAAGTTTTTTATTACGTGCCCTCCCGGCCAGTTCTTTAGATTCTGTTGCTATTTGGCTCAAAGTTTTTTGATCGGCAAATTTTACAACAGGAACTATTAATCCTTCATCTATTGCAACAGCTATCCCTATATTTATATGATTGTACTGACGAATAAAATCTCCCCCGTCCGAACCGGCACGGGCGGGCATCCATGAACTGTTTACAGCGGGATGTTTACGTAATGCCATGGCTGCAGCTTTTACAATCATATCATTGAATGATATTTTCACTTCACTTACCTCGTTCATCTGCGATCTTGCCTGCATGGACTGATCCATATTTATTTCCATGGTAAGGTAAAAATGAGGAGCAGAAAATTTACTTTCTCCAAGCCTTTTGGCAATTACCTTACGTATTTGCGAAACATTTTGATCTGTATATCCTTCTTCACCTTTTACAATTGGTTGGGTAGTTTGCGGTTTTTGATGTTCTTCCCCAGCTTTGGCAGGTTCGAATTTTTCAATATCATTTTTAATAATTCTGCCATTGTCTCCACTACCTTCTACCTGTGATATATCAATTCCTTTGTCTTGTGCTAATTTTTTGGCTAAAGGCGATGCTTTTACACGACCATCGTCCGATCCTTGTTTTTGTTCCTGTGGTTTTTCCCTGGCAGATTGTTTCTGCCCATTAGAGGATTGTTGTTTTTCTTCTTTCTGCTCAGGGGCAGCAGCTGTTTTATCTCCACCTTTTGAAGCAGCTATTATAGCTTTTACATCAATTTTACTTTCATCACCTATTATACATAGAAGGTCGTTAACTGCAATTTTTTCACCTTCCTTAGCACCCTGGTGTAAAAGTTTTCCATTTTTATAGCTTTCCAATTCCATGGTTGCTTTGTCTGTTTCAATATCTGCAAGTACATCACCTTTCTTTACTTCATCTCCAACTTGTTTATGCCAGCCGGCTATTACGCCTTCAGTCATAGTATCACTTAGCCGTGGCATCAAAACCACTTCATCCCTGTCTGCCGACAAAGCAGGCATTTTGCTGATATCTATATCACCACCTTTTGGCTTCGATTCTTTTGATTCTGCAGATTTTTTTACTTCTTTTGCTGATTCTTTTTTAGGTGGAACATCGCCTTCTCCCTTAGCAATTTGTTCGTCTTCCTCAGTAACATTATCTTTTTCCATATCCGGTTTACCGGCATCACCAGTGGGTTTATTTTGAAGATGTTCTGAAATGTCTTCTCCTTCTTTTCCTATTATAGCCAACAGATCATTTACTTGTATAGTACCACCTTTTTCGGCTCCTAAATGCAATAGAGTACCATCTTTATAACTTTCCAGTTCCATGGTGGCTTTATCAGTTTCAATATCTGCCAGCACATCACCTTTTTTTACTGCATCTCCAACATTTTTATGCCATTCAGCTATAACACCTTCTGTCATGGTATCGCTAAGACGGGGCATCAGTATCACTTCGGCCATTCTTATATCTGTTTTGAACTGCCGAAATTAAAGCAAAAGAGGGAAATGAGCTTACAATAGAATTTGCAGTAATTTTTATAGAATTTAATAATCCAATTCCAGCTTCAACCTATCCTTCAATTCTTTTACCAGCGGAAATTGTTCAACCATTTTTTGATATTGTTCTTTTGAAGAAAGCGGGAGGTCCTTCATAAGTTTTGGTTGTTGAGACTCAACCAATACAATTTTAAATTTAAGTAATCTATTGTTCAACTCTTTTTGTAAAAATTCACAGGCTTTGTTACGTTCTAACTCAAGAAACTTTTGATTGATATTGTTGGTTACTACAGCTTCAAAACAAGTGTTGTCAACAATTTTTAATTCTGCCATTTCAAAACTTTGCCAGGCGGAATTTTTACTTTTTTTTAAATGATCTATAAACTTCTTCCAGGCTTGATCTAAAGCTGTTGCTTCTAAGGTGAGTTGCTGACTATTTTCTGTGCCGTTTGTACTGCCTACTTTTTTACGAATAGCTTCTAATGCTGCAATTTTTTTAGGAACAGAGTCTGGTTTGGCTGGTAACTTATCTCCCTGAACCATTACCCTGGGTTCTTCCTCTATAATAAGCTTTGTTTCTGAAATTTGTTTGGGATAAACAGATTTTTCTTTTGGTGGCAGGGAATCATTATTTGGTTTCGTTACTGCTATGGGCTGAATATTCCTAAATGCAACTGACCTCGTACTATCTACCAGTTTTTTTTTATCTAATCCGGTGCCGCTATTTGCCAATTGTAATGCCTGCCCTAAATAACAAAGTTTAATAAGCGCCAGCTCTACATGCAAACGTTTATTCCTTGCTGTTTTAAAATTTATTTCGGCTTCATTTAAAATATTTAATGCACTAATTAAATAACCGGATTCAGTTCTTTGTGCTGTTTCTATATATCGTTTTTTAAAACTTTCTACAACTTCAAGAAGTCCTGCTACCCGTTCATCTTTACTTAATAATAGATTCCTGATAAATTCAGAAAAACCATTTAAAACCATGTCTCCTTCAAAACCTTTTTTATCTATATCATCATATAACAACATAGCTCCTGCCAGGTCCTGGTCCAACATGGAGTTAATCAACTTAAAATAATAATCGGCATCTAAGATGTTCAGGTGTTCAATAGTATTATCATAACTAACAAAACCATTTGTAAAACTTACTATTTTATCTAAAATGCTTAAAGCATCCCGCATACAACCTTCGCTCTTTTGCGCAATCAGTTGTAAAGCAGTTTCATCAGCCTGAAATTCTTCTTTTTGTGCTATACCACCCAAATGATCGACTGTATCTTGTAATGAAATACGTTTAAAGTCAAATATTTGACAGCGGCTTAAAATGGTTGGTAATATTTTATGTTTTTCTGTAGTTGCTAAAATAAAAATGGCATAGGGTGGTGGCTCTTCCAATGTTTTTAAGAATGCATTAAATGCTGCTGATGAAAGCATGTGAACTTCATCAATAATATATACTTTATATTTTCCTGCCTGTGGTGCAAAACGAACCTGTTCTACCAAAGCACGTATATCATCAACAGAGTTGTTTGAAGCTGCATCAAGTTCATGAATATTCATGGATGTGCCCTGGTTAAAAGAAAGGCAGGACTGGCAACTATTACAGGCTTCGCCTTCAGAATTTTTATTTTCGCAATTGATGGTTTTGGCTAAAATGCGTGCACATGTAGTTTTACCTACACCTCTTGGTCCGCAAAAAAGGAAAGCATGTGCAAGATGCCCCGTTTTAATGGCGTTTTTTAAAGTAGTTGTAATATGATCCTGTCCCACAACTGTATCAAAAGTTTGGGGACGATATTTACGTGCTGAAACAATAAATCTTTCCATATCAGGTGGTGATGCTAAGGTAAAGGAATGCTGATAACCTTCGAAAATTAAAAATGCACAGTGATGAAAAAATGTTTGTAAATCTTTTATTATAAATGATTAGTACCTGCTGCTATTGAAGCTTGCTCAAGAGATATCTATCAAAAGGCTTGCTCCTGGGTTCTTTAATAATCTTAAATAGAAAATAGGTTGAGTAATTAAAATAATCATTGAAACAAAATCCGTGGCCTATAAAATGGGGTGTCTTTTAAATTCTTTAGTTATGTCGAACAAATAGCGGTAGGTGGAAAGCACCCGGCTTTGAAAAGTATCGCTTAAGCTTTGAGCTATGTTCAGCATTTTTGGATTAAAATCTCCTATCCACTGCATTTCATATTCTGAATAATGAATATCAGGCTGCTGAACAACTTTAGCTGTTTCAACAATAATATAAGCATCTACACCTTTTCCCTGGAATTGGGGAACAATGCCAAATACAATTCCGATAAATTTTTTACAGGGCTTTGTTTTTTTAATCCATAAAAATTTCAGTTTATGAAAAAGATCAAATTGCCCGTTTAAATATTTAAACCACTGATTTAGATCGGGCATATTAACGTATAAGGCAATGGGCTCATTATTATAATATGCAAACCAGATTATTTTTTCATCCATTACAGGCTTCATTTTTTTAAACATCAACAAAACCTGTTCTTTTTTTAATTCTTTTAAACCACCATGACCGCCCCACGCTTCATTATAAACTTTAGTAAAATCAAGAGCGTATTTTTCCAATTGATCTTTTTTTATATGGCTGGCACTATATGCAGAGTCAGCAGCACAATTGGCATGTCGTTCAAATAATTTTGGATGCAATTTTTGTAATGGATGCATTCCAAAACATATCTGGTTAAAAAAAACCTGGAAACCATAATTTTCAAAAAGCTCACGGTAGTAAGGAGGATTATAATTCATACAATAACCCGGTTCCTGGTATCCTTTTACAACCAATCCCCACCATCGGTCTCTTTCTCCAAAATTTATTGGACCATCCATGGCTTGCATGCCTTGCTGTATCAACCAATGTTTGGCTACATTAAATAAAATATCAGCAGCTGTTTGGTCTTGTATACAATCAAAAAATCCAATACCGCCTACAGGTACATCGTCACCTTTGTTTTTGTATTTTTTATTTATGAAAGCTGCAATTCTGCCAACCAATTCATTCTTATCATTTTTTAATACCCACCGAATTACTTTTCCAGACCTGAATGCTTTGTTTTTTTTATCATCAAAAACCTCGTTCACATCTTTATCAAGCGGGCGAATATAATTGGGAACATTTTTATTGATTTCTACATTGGCAGCAATGAATGCTTTGGCTTCTTTTGGCCCCCTGACTTCTATAAGCTGAAAATTGCTCATTCCACAAACCTATGAAAAACATTTATTGAATGATAGTTGCAGAAATGAAAAAGCCTGGTGATGAACCAGGCTTCATATTATAAAGTATTTACAAACATTTTTTTTGATAATTTTTCATCATGCTTGTATATATCATCTCTAAAGTTTAATAGCCCGTTATCATCAACCCATGAGGTATAGTAGGTTATAAAAACAGGAACGGGATCTTTTAGTTTTACATATTTTTCAGAACCTTCATTCATAGCAACATTTATTTTTTCTGCACTCCATTCCGGGTTGTCTTTTAGTAGATATTGTGCCATCCTGAAAGGGTCCTGCAACCTGATACACCCATGGCTGAATGCTCTTTTATCACGGTCAAACAAACTTTTAGAAGGGGTATCATGAAAATAAATATTGAAACTATTAGGAAATAAAAATTTTACTTTACCCAAAGCATTACCTGTACCCGGTTTTTGACGTATAGTTGGTAATTCACCATTGCTATTAACAATTTCCATATTTTGATTGTCTAAGTAATTCGGATTCCTGTCCACAGCCGGTAGAATCTCACTTTTCACAATGCTGGGTGGCACATTCCAATAGGGACTAAAAACAATCTGGTTCAGATCGCCGGTAAACATTACCGTATTATGTCCTTCTTTTCCAACTACTACCACCATATCCCACACTCGTTTGTTGCCTTCATACATATGCAACATGAACTCAGGAATATTTACAAGAATTAATTTATCAGATTTTGGCTCATTAGGCATCCAGCGCATGCGTTCCATATTCATTACAATCTGCTGCAGTCTTTTTGAGGCAGGTACATTCATTTCTTTTATTAATGTAGCTGAAACAGTTCCATCGGGTTTATAACCATGACGCTGTTGAAAATTTTTAACAGCCATCTCAAGTGTATCGGTATAAACCTGTGTGGTATCACCAGCAGGCATGTCACCTGTTATTTGCAATCTTCTTTTTATTTGAGCAATAACAGGGGAAGAACTGCCTTTTTTTATGGCTTTAGTTTCTTCAATAGTTGGCCATCCGCCTTGCTTTGTAATTTCCAAATATTTGCCCATTTCTGTTTTTAAAGCACCATATCGTTCATGAACATTTTCAAAATATTTATCATCATTATGTTTCTTATTTAAAAGAGAATCTACCAAATACATAGCATCTTCCCTTTTCCTGGGAACAAATCGTTCCATTTCTTTACGCTTTACATAACCTTTTTCAAAGTTATTCAGCATATAATGAATGAAATGATGCGTAAGCTTAAGTTCGGTGTTCAATGAATTTTTATCTGAAGCAGAAACCGATAAATTTTCCACAGCTATAAGCCTGTCCATGGTGCTCTGCAGCTTTTTATCTTTTAAAGTACTATCATTATTATAGGAAGTAACATAATTATGGAGATTCCAAAATCCCCTGGCTTGTTCTGTTAAACCATTGCTGGTGAACCAGGCATACTGATAGTTTCTTGCATTATAAAAACTACGCATACGGCGGGTAACAGAATCATTTAATTGGTTGTCTGCAATAAATTTTTCGATGGCAGAACTGTCAAAAAATAAATCAGAATAGGAATTAGCAGCAGTAATACTTATATCACGCTTACTAATTTTCTTTTCACTTTCTGCTTTTTCGCTTTTTGCACTAAAAATACTTTCGCTATCACAGGAGGTAAGGAAAAAAATGAAACTCAGGTAAATAAAGAAATTTTTCATATGGATCAGTTTACAAAAGGTATGCCTTAGAAGTTTAAGATGTTATTCTATACAAAATAGATGGCAGTATTAATTTTTTTTGTGAAATAATGTAGAAAACAAAGCAGCTCTTTATAGGAGCGGTTAATTTTTTTAAATTTTATAGTAAACGCTGCACAGGATTTGAATATTGCCTGATATGAATATTGGATATGCCTGTATCAATTTAAGTTTAGCTAAAAAAAGAATTTTCACCAGGCGATTGGGTGAACGATCCGATAAATACTTATGGAAAGGATGTTGATATTATGCTGGAAGTAAAAATGAAGGAAAAAGCTTTATTGCAATTCATAAATAGTTTTGAAAAACTTTAATTCTTATTAAAGAGTTTTTCTGCCATTCTTGCATCATGTCCATATATGTCATCACTAAAATGAAGTATTCCATGGTCATCTATCCAGGCAGTAAAATAGGTAATTAAAACTGGGAGTGGTTTTTTTAATCCAACCCATTTTTCTTTATCTGCAGTCATAAAAGAATCAATTTTTTCGTTTGTCCATTGAGGATCATTTCTCAATAGGTACTGCGCCATTTTAAATGGGTCGCTAAGTCTTATACAGCCATGGCTGAATGCTCTTTTATCCCTGCTGAATAAGCTTCTTGCAGGTGTATCATGAAAATAAATGTTATAGCTATTTGGAAAAATAAACTTTACCCTTCCCAATGCATTATTGGCACCTGGCTTTTGTCTTATAACAGGTAAACCTTCTTCCTGTCCTGTTATTTCCATGTTTTGGGTTGCCAGATAATTGGGGTTTCTGTTCATGGCAGGCAGAATTTCATTTTTTACGATGCTTTTGGGAACATTCCAGTAAGGGCTGAAAACAACATATTTCAAATGGTCTGAAAATATTTGGGTTCCCGAACCCTGCTTTCCTACAACTACATTCATATCAAAAACCTGTCTCCCGTCTTCAAACATGTATAATTTAAATTCAGGGATGTTTACCATTACATAATCTTTTTCCTGTGTTGGCAACCACCGCATTCTTTCCAGATTAATGATGATCTTTTCAATTAATGTTTTTACAGAAATATTTAAGATGGATATGGTTTGTGCACCTATTACCCCGTCAGCTTTTAAGCCAAACCTGTGTTGAAGGTTTGAAACAGCATCTTTCATTTCAGCAGTGTATATACTGCTGTTATCTGCTTCAGGTAAACCACCAATAGCATGTAATCTTAATT
The DNA here is from genome assembly GCA_013695175.1 of Flavisolibacter sp. GTDB lineage: Bacteria > Bacteroidota > Bacteroidia > Chitinophagales > Chitinophagaceae > Flavisolibacter. The sequence goes on from JACDAZ010000438.1 coordinate 15,389, forward strand.
TAATCTGCTTTATTACTTCTGCTGAATCGCCTGGAACCAATGCCTTTTTAGCTGGTAAAAAAATAGAATCCCATTGTTGCTTTTTTTCTACTGCATATAAATGCAGCAACTCTTTATTTAATAATCTATATTGTTCATTTACCGGTTCCCATTGTTCTATATTGCTTCCTTTGCTTTTAATAAGAGAATCAAGAAGTTCTACAGGGTTTATTTTTTTTCGTGGTATAAACCATTGCAGTTCTGCCGGATCTATTTTGCCGGCATATGCATTTTGAGCATAATCAAAAAATTGATGTGTTAATTCAAGCTCTGTTTTTTGAATGTATTTATTGTCTGCAGTTACCTTAAAATCTTCCTCAAGGAACTGGGTCATTTGTGTGTGAAGCCATTGATCGTGCAGTGAACTATCTTTTGTTTCATTAATAAAACGCTGGAGCAGGCTCCAGAATGCTTTTGTATTTTCAGCTAAACCACTACTGTCAAACCATGCATATTGATAGTTGCGGCTGTTGTAAAAACTAGAAATCCTGTCCCGCATAGTTTCACCAAAGCTATGGGTAGCAATAAAATTATTGATGGCTGCGCTGTCTAAAAAAAGCTCATTAAACGCATTTTGAATGGTGATAGTTGTATCTCTTTGGGTTATTTCAACCGGTTGTTGTTGCGATTTGCCCTTACAGGAAAGTAAAAACAGGATGGTAACAGAAAGAGCAAAAATTGATTTTATCATGCAGCTAAAGGATATTTCGGCAGAAAAATAAGCATTATCGGTTGAAACTCATTGATGAAGAAAAAAGTGTGTTTATAATGATTTATTTAGGTTAAATTTAATATAAACCAAAACCATTTTGTATGAAGCACTTCTGACTGAAGCTGAATTTTTTTTATTGAATAGGCAAGATTAATGCATTGTTGAAATTTCTATAAGCTGAAACAGCATCTCCTTTTCTATTATAGATGGAACCCAATTCAACGTAAACCCTGGTTTTTAATGAATCATTTTTTATATGTTCACTCGCAGTAAATGCTTGTAAAGCACAACTAATTGCCTGGTCATAGTTTGCCCTTTTTCTAAAGATTATTGCTTTGTTTAAATTAGCAATGGCTTCATATTCTTTATTGTTTGTTTCTTTGGCGTAAAGTAAACCCTGATCTATAAATGAGATAGCTCTGTCAAGAATTTCAGATCTGGTCCAGGATGATATGTTTGTAAATGTGTTGCTGAATAATGTTTGGAGGATGAGTGATTTATCATTGGATAATTCAGCTATCACTAATTGTTTTTGAAGCACACTGTCACCTTTATCTTCTGCCCTGTATATATAATAAAATTCAGCTAAGGCATGTAAAGCTTTTATTTTGTTTGAATCTGTAGAAGCATTCTCAACTTCACTTATTAATTTCCTTTCCTTTTCAAAATATTGAGGAGTAGCTTTTAAACATAATAGCAGTGCATAAACTATAAATAGCCATCTGGCCATATATGTAGTATAAATATTGGGAAAATCTAATATTAAGTTAGCATTTAATTGTTATATAGCAATTGGCAGTTTATGGTTGTACCCTTACCTTTGCAACCTGAAAATGAAAAGCAGCCTTATTAAAGGATGTTTTTCCCAAAAAACTTCTTTTTAAAAGCTAATTATGGCAAAAGTTGGTAAGGTTAAACAAATTATTGGCGCCGTTGTAGATGTACAGTTTGATGGCGATTTACCTGAAATTTATAACGCTTTAGAAATTAAAAGAGAAAATGGTGATACCCTTGTACTGGAAGTACAAAACCATTTAGGGGAAGACAGTGTACGAACCATAGCAATGGACGGTACTGAGGGTTTGACCCGTGGTGTAGATGTAACAGATACCGGATCACCAATCATTATGCCTGCAAGTGACCTCATCAAAGGACGTCTGTTTAATGTAACAGGAGATCCTATAGATGGCTTGCCACCGGTTCCAAAAGTAAATGGGCGACCAATACATGCCAGGCCACCTGCTTTTGAAAACCTTTCCACCGCTACAGAAGTTTTATTT
>JACDAZ010000452.1 GCA_013695175.1 Flavisolibacter sp.
ACATAAATAAAAACAGCAACCCACATAGCCCAATTCATACCGGAAGAAGTCAAATTATTCATATAGCAGCAGTAAGCAATAACAATTTAGTAAAGCTGTAAACTAAAATTCAGCTTAGCTTGTCAATGCATCTTATTTTGAGGCAAACATCAAAAAATATGGGGTGAACTAAAAGAAGGATAGGCGGGATAACACTTTTTCGCGGTAGGTTTTACCAATAGGGATTCGTGTGTCTTTTATGACAATATCTGATTCTTCTATTGCGTCTATTTTATCAAGATTAATAATGTAGGAGCGGTGTGTTCTTATAAACTTTGATGAAGGGAACTTTTCCTCAACCACTTTTAAGGAAGAATTCAAAAGATGTTTTCCTGCCTGCGTATAAATCATGGCATAAATATCATATGCCTCCACCCAAAGTATGTCACGCAACATTATTTTTTCTAAACGCTTATTATTTTTTATAAAAATTCCATCATCTATACTAAGGTTCTCCTGTAATAATGGAGAAACAGGTAAGTCAGGTTGCTTTTTTGCTGCATTATGTAATGTTATTTCAATGGTAGAATAAAGTGATTCCTTGTTTACCGGTTTTACAAGGTATGCATAGGGTTCTGCCAACTTTGCCTTTTCAATAGTAGCTGTATCAGCCAGGGCAGTCAAAAAAACAAAAGGAATAGAGTGCTCTTCTTTTAATTTTTTTGCTACATCAATGCCGGTCATTTCAGAGGAAAGGTCAATATCAAGTAAAATAATATCCGGCTTTAGAATTTTTAATTGGTTTAAAGCTTCTTCCCCGGTATCATAAGAACCTATTACCTCAAAACCAAGGTCCTGAAGCGTGTATGTGATTTCTTTAGCGATGATCCAGTCATCTTCCACCAGTAAAACTTTAATTCCAGCCATTTTTTTAGTTACAATGCAGTTTACCCATTAAATTTATAAAAACCTAACATTCTGCATAAGAGATTTATAAAAAAGTGGCTGATTGTTTTCCATTTATTAGTGGCTATAACCTTTAGCTATGGACAAACTGCTTTTAGTATCATAAAGGATGAAGAAACTGTAGTGCTGCCACAGGAAAAGCTTAAATGGTTCCCGGATTCAATTTCAGCATTTAATAATCAAATTAATATTCGTTCTCATATAAATCTTTCAACTAAAGATCATCATTGGAGCCGTTTTACATTAGTAAATAATACAGATTCCGATAAAGAATATTTTTTACAAATACCTAAAACCGGTTTTATTCACTGCTGGGTCAAAAGAGCAAGTGATCCCACATGGGAATATTATACATCAGGAAGTTTATTGCCTTTACAGCAGCGATCACTGGCATCCAACAGTAATGGAATTAAAGTTGTTTTATTAAAAGAAGACTTTACAGATATTGTATTGCAGCTGCAGCCTGTTTTTAGTATTTACAGGCAAGATAAATATGAATTAAAAGTTCAGCGTTTAGCCCATTTTGAAAGACAAGATAGCAGGCGTCTCTTATGGCAGGGAATCTTTCTTGGGATCATTTTAGTTATGACGCTTTATAACCTTATCCTGTTTTTTGCAGTAAAGGATGTAAGCTATTTTTATTTTGTTTTAAGTCTTGTAGGTATAGGATTATATTTTTCATTTTATTATGGAATAGGAATAGAATATTTATGGCCAAATGCACCTTTATGGGATACATATTGTTATACATTTATAGTTCCTTTTAGCGGGCTTGCCAGGATATTATTTACAAAAACCTACCTGCATTCACAAAAATTATTACCAGGCATAGATCGTGTATTGAATGTATTAGGAGTGATTTGTGTTTTATGCATCTCATTTGGCTTTATCAGCTATATTTTGCAAATTGATATTTTACGGTCATACATTACTGTTGTTGGTGTATTAGGTACATCAGTCATGATCATGATGCTGGTTTCAGGCACTGTTGCTTATTACAAAGAAAATTATAAACCGGCTCAGTATTTTATTTATGCAAATGCTTTATTAGTAGTAGGAGGCATCTTGTTTATATTCAGGGAAATGGGCTATTTTCCTGATAACTTTTATACCCGCTATTTTGTACAGGTAGCTACACTCATACAGGTTATTATGTTTGCATTAGGTTTGGCCAGCCGTTTAAATGAAACGCGTTTTCAACTGGCAGAAGAAATTGTTGCCAAAGAAAGACTAGCCTTGCAAAATGAAAAAGAGAAGAAGCAATTAATAGAACAACAAAAAACTGAATTAGAAAGCAGGGTACACCAGCAAACGCTTGACCTGAAACAACAAAATGCACAGCTGGAGTCCACTATTAACCAATTAAAGCATTCTGAAATAAAACTCACCCAGCTTAACCAACTAAAAGACAAGTTTTTCTCTATCATATCTCATGACCTGCGCAACCCGCTGGCTACCATGCAATCTACTTTAAAGCTTATTACAGAACATCATAATAAATTAAATGAAGAAGAAAAACAAAAACTGGTTATTGAAGCACAGGCATCACTGGATAATTTAAACCAGCTTTTATACAATCTTTTACAATGGTCGCAGTCGCAAATGAACCTGCTGGAATTTAAGCCTGAGAAAATTAAAATCAAATCAATAATTGAAGATGCTGTAAAAGTGTCGCACTTAAATGCGCACATGAAAAACATTAAAATTTTAGTGGCTGTAGATGAAACATCTTATGCTTATGCTGATAAGAATATGATTGAATTTGTTGTTAGAAATTTGATCAGTAATGCTATTAAATTCAGCCATCGTAATCATGATGTTTATGTTACGGCCTTTAAAAAAAATAATATTATTACCATTGAAGTAAAAGATTCCGGAATCGGGCTGAGTGAATCGAAAATGAAAAAACTGATAGATACAAATTCTACAATTACCAAACGTGGTACAGAAAAGGAAAAAGGATCAGGGTTAGGATTGCTAATCAGTAAAGAATTTATTGAAAAGAATAATGGGAAATTATCCATTCAAAGTGTAGCAGGCAAAGGATCGTGTTTTTCCTTTACCATACCTGAAGCTGATATACCGGATATGAAAAAAGAGGCAGCACTGATTAGCAGCAATACCTCTTCTTTATCATAAACATTTTTTAATATTTTTCTAAACCAGAAAAGAAAAAGTCCCCTTCAATTCTGGCATTTTCATCACTGTCACTTCCGTGAACAGCATTTTCACCAACAGAAGTAGCAAACTCTTTGCGAATGGTACCTTCATCTGCTTTGGAAGGATCAGTAGCACCAATTAAGGTTCTGAAATCTGCAACTGCATTAGTTTTTTCTAGAATGGCAGCAATGATAATACCGCTGCTCATAAATTGCACCAGCTCTCCGTAAAAAGGTCTTTCCTTATGTACTTCATAAAACTCACCAGCTTTTTCCTTTGTTAACCTGGTTTGTTTTAAAGCTACTATGCGAAATCCTGCTTTTATTATTTTGTCTAAAATTGCACCTGCATGACCATTCTTCATGGCGTCAGGTTTTATCATGGTAAATGTTCTGTTGCTCATATTCAATTTTTTCGGCCGCGAAGATAAGCAAGGTTTTATTTTAGCTACGATAAACTAAAATGAATGTTCTTCATTTTTTCTATTGATTTTTAGATAAATACTTTAAAAAGTTTTAATGTTCTCATCTTTAATCTGAACTTCTGTGACTTTGCCATATTTCCCTGCTATTTTCCGGATGTCCTCTGCTTTACCTATCAAAACAAATTGCAGGTTGTTTTTAGGGAAATACGTTGAAACAATTTGTTTTGCCTTATTAACCGTTAATTCGTCTACATTTTTCTGGAAGTTATTGATGAATGATTCATCAAATCCATACCAGAACATCTGTGTAAGTAATCCGGCTAACTGACCGGATGTTTCATACTTTGGAGGAAACTGACCTTTTACATAATTTTTTGCTGATGTTAGCGTGTTTTCATCTAAACCAGTTTTATGTAGTTTATTAAAAACCTCCAATGCTTTATCCACAGCAGCTTCAGTATTTTTTGTTGCGGTGAATGTAGTTATCTGGAAACTACCTGCATTTTTTAAAGGGCTAAAGCTGCTTCTGGCACCATAAGTTAACCCGGTATTGACACGCAATTCATCATTTAACCACGATGTAAAACGACCACCTAAAACAGTATTGATCACTTCAATAGCTACAAAATCAGGATTGCTGCGGCTGATACCCGGACCACCAATATAAAATGTTGTTTCTTTTGCATCATCTTTATTCACCAATAATACCTGTGCAGCAGTAGGGGAGGTTACAGGTTTGTTTGCCACATTAGCTGGAGCAACTCCTTTGGACCATTCACTAAATAAATTGCTGATTTTAGACTCCATGTCTTTTGTATTGAAATCCCCTGCAATAGCAATTGCAGAACCATTAGGAACATAATACGTTTTGTAAAACTTCTTTACATCATCCGTTTTCAGTTTAGAAACTGTAACAATTTTACCATAAACAGGATTAGCATACACATGATCACCATAAAGGAACTGGTTATAAAAATCTCCAATTACATTTCGAGGACTTTCTTTTGCCTGCTCCAAACCTACAAGTGCTCTTTTCTTTTCTTTATCAAATTCTTCTGCATCAAAAACCGGATTTAAAAGAACATCTTTAATAATGTTAAATACTTTATCCCTGTCCTTTGACGCAAATTTTGAATTAAGTCCTGCAAATTCTTTTGATGAATAAGTATTGAGTGTGGCACCGATAAAATCAAGTTCTTCTTCCATTTTTGTTTTGCTCATGCTCTTGGTTCCGTGCTTTAGCGCCACCGCAGTAAGAGATGCCAAACCATTTTGCTGCCCGTCATAAATAGCACCGGCAGGAAAGATAGCAGATACATTGATCATGGGTACTTCTTTCTGTTCCATCAGGTACACAGTAAGCCCATTCTTTAAAACGAACTTTTCGTATGATGGAAGCTTAAATGCTGTTGATTGTGCTATTGTTGCCAGGTGAAAAACAACTGTTGCAAATAATAATGAGAAATATTTCAATGATTTCATTTTTTGTTTTTTAATAATCAAATTAATCTTCAACATTGGTTTGAAGTATACCCACAGTGCGATTACTTTTCCTGAAGTATTCATTTGCTACTCGCTTTATATCATCAATAGTTACTTTATTATACTCAGCAGGAGCATCAAACATTTTTCGATAATCTCCAAAAAATACCTCGTAAGTGCCAATGTTATTTGACTTGCCATTTATTGTTTCTACCTGGTTGTAAAACTCAATTAATTTCTGGTTTTTTACTTTTTGTAATTCATCTGCAGTAACACCTTCTTTTTTGATTTTTTCTAGTTCTTCATAAACAGCATTTTCCAGATCAGGTGTTTTAACATCTTTGTTGCTCATTGCATAAATGGTAAAAAGTGTAGGATCAAAAGCTTCACGATAGTCTGTAAATACTGCTGTTGCAAATTGTTTTTTATCTACAATAGATGAATATAAGCGGGATGATCTTCCGCTGGATAATATGGAACTTAATATATCAAGCGCATAATAGTCGCTGTGTTTTGTTTCCGGTACATGATAAGCAATAGCCAGGTAAGGCGTGGCAACCTGTTTTTGTACAACAATTCTTCGTTCACCATTTTGTGGTGATTCTTTAAGATGCACTGGCTTTGGTGCAGGTTGTGCAGGTATAGGTTCTAAATACTTTTCAGCCAGTTTTTTAACATCATTAAATTTTATATTTCCCGACATAACTACAATAGCATTGTTGGGCGCATAGTAGGTACGGAAATAATATTCAAGATCCTGTATGCTCCAGTTTTTGATGTCTTCATCA
>JACDAZ010000466.1 GCA_013695175.1 Flavisolibacter sp.
GCATAAAGCAAATAGCTAAAATATATGATGATGAATTTTAAATAGTTACCTGTTGTTCTAATAGCAGTATCATCTTTAGCAGCATGTGATAGTCGTACAAACGGAGCACAAGGTGAAATGAAGACACTACACTTGTTGATACAAGAAGAAATTCAAATACTACCAGTAATTTTCTGGAAGATACAAGCGGTAAGGTAAAAATAGAAGATCAGCATCAGAACCAGTAAAAGCAAAGACACCTTCCTGTTCTATAAAGACTGATTGTCATAAATCAGTCTTTATTCATTTTATTTAATAATTTCTATAAAGTTTTTATCTGTTTATTCTTTTTCGCAAACAATTTTATTTATTATAGCAGAATAATTCAGAAATGCTTTGAATTTATTACAAAGCATCAGGAAAACAGCTTTAACCTGAACGAAAAAACAGGGCTACCAGCTCCAGGTTATATAATCTCATACCCGATTAAACAATTCAAGTCCCAAAAGCCAACTGCACCTGTTAATGCTGTTGATATGCATTACCGATGCACGTATTAGATGTATTTGTGAAATTGTAAAAAAAGGATGTATGAAAGCAACAACTTACCATTTAGAAACTTGTGCAGAAGCATGGATTTCATGTGAAGATTTATTAATATCTCTAAATAATAAACAAACTTCTTTTTCAAAACGTACAACCAAAGTTTTGGATGAATGTGCTAAGATTTGCCTGGGTACATTACATGCAATTAAAAATAAATTTGATAATATCAACAACCTGGCTTTATTGTGTGTGGGTATTTGTGAAGAATGTGCTGAAATATGTGAACGTTACCATGAAAGTCACTTTCAAACTTGCGCAATTACATGCAGACAGTGTTCAGTAGCTTTTAGTGAATTGGTAGAAAAAGATTAAAATATTATATACAAAAAAGCTACAGTGGAGACTGTAGCCTTGCTGATTGAATGGACCTTGTATATAGAGAAAGTTATTTTTAAGCTCTCCTGATAATACCAATAAGTAAAGAAATTACTGCAAGTACAATAAGTATATGAATCAAACCTCCTGCATTCCAGGCAAAAACTCCGAGCAACCAACCTATTATTAATATCACTGCAATGATGTAAAGTAAATTACGCATAACTAATTTTTCATTAATACATGAAAAAACATTGCCAATGAACTAAAAGCCAATATTGAATTTCTATTGTAGAAGTTTTATAAACCAATTTATTTAATGTGTAGCAAATTCCACAGCAACTAAAAAAATACTTTCCTGTAGCTTTTATTACTTTCGAAATGGAAATAATCCAGGATGATAATAAGATTGAAAAAAACCCTGAAGCTTTTTAAGTATGCCGGTGAAGGTTTTGTTGATGATAATGCTTTTAAATTAAGTGCAGCATTAAGTTATTATACTGTGTTTGCATTAGGTCCTTTACTTATCATTATCATTTCACTATTCGGGATATTCTTTGGAAGAGAGGATGTAAGAGGGCAGATATACGAGCAGATGAATGAATTTGTTGGTCCTGATGTGGCTACTCAAATCCAGGATATAATAATTAATATTCAAAGTACTCAAAATACTACAACAGGCGCTATTATAGGACTGGTTGTTTTATTTATTGCAGCTACTACAGTATTTACAGAAATGCAGGATTCCATTAACTATATATGGTCAGTGAAAGCAAAACCCAAAAAAAGCTGGTTGAAATTTTTAGTTAACAGGCTTTTGTCTTTTTCTCTGGTTGTAGTAATGGGTTTTTTAATGTTAGTGTCTTTAGTAATCAATGCACTCCTGTCTTTACTGAGTAATAAACTGGCCAGTATTCTGCCTGATACTGATTTTGGGCTTCTGACTATAATAAATAACGGGATATTCTTTTTAGTGATCACAGGTTTATTTGCTGTTATTTTTAAAATATTGCCTGATGCTATCATTGCATGGAAAGATTCAATAGTGGGAGCAACATTAACTGCTGTTTTATTTTTATTAGGCAAACTTCTTATAGCATACTACCTGGGCAAGGTAAATTTTGGAATTACATACGGGGCAGCAGCATCAATAATTATTATAATGATTTGGGTGTATTATAGTGCTATGATCCTTTATTTTGGTGCTGAGTTTACCAAAATGTATGCTTTACATGCAGGCACCGGAATTCGACCAAAGGAAACCGCTGTTTTTATAATTAAAAGGGAATCAAAAGAAGTTCCTGAATCTTATCTTGATACCTAAAAAATTATAGATAGAATTAAAAATCATTTGATTAATCTCATCATCTCAATTGTATAAATTTTTTGCCTTTTCAGGCGTAAATTCAGGTAGGCAGGATCAGTAAAAAAATAGATATGAAAGGAATATGTCATCCAAATTTTATTGTAGGTTAATAAGCTTTTTAGTTTTATTTTTTTGGAATTGGATTACGTGCTAGTGGTTATCGTGAGGGGTGATTATGTAATAATAGCTAGTGTGGTAATGGG
>JACDAZ010000495.1 GCA_013695175.1 Flavisolibacter sp.
TACATAAAAGACCTGCACTTTTTTTAATTTATGCAGGTTCATAATTATAATCCATATTTATCTACCAGGTAAATTAATGCTGCCATATTAACTGCTCCTAATTCCAGCTCACGTTTGTTTACTGCTTCAAAAGTATCGTTCGCTGCATGATGGTAATCAAAATAACGTTGAGAGTCGGGTTGTAATCCTGCCACAGCAGTACCCAATGCCCTGTTCAATGGACCAATATCTGCACCACCGCCACCAATAGATAATTCGCAGGCACCATATGGAGCTAATAAAGGTTCCCACGTTTTTATTTTGGCAAATTGATCAGCAGAAGCTGTAAAACCAAAACCCCGGGGAGTGAAACCACCGGCATCACTTTCCAGGGCAAAAAGATGTTTTTCATTTTTTGCTTTAGCTTCATCTGCATATTTATTTCCACCGCGCAAACCATTTTCTTCATTGGCAAACAATACAAACCGGATAGTTCTTTTTGGCTGGTAACCCAGTGCTTTAAATGCTCTTATAATTTCAATTGTTTGTACACAGCCTGCACCATCATCATGCGCACCTTCACAATTATCCCAACTGTCTAAATGACCACCAACCGTTATATATTCATCCGGAAATTCAGATCCTTTTAGTTCTCCAATTACATTATGACCTTTTGCATCAGGAAAAAATTTTCCATGAGTGTGTATGCTAACATTTATTCTTTCAGATTTTAATTTATCACTTAACCAGTCAGCATCCTGCAAACCAATGGCAACAGCAGGAATTTTGTCAAAAGAATCATTATAACTCAAACTGCCTGTATGCGGAAAATTGTCTGTACTGTGCGATATACTCCTCACTACAACACCTAAGGCTCCATATTTTGCGGCACGGCTTGCACCCTGAGACCGGTAGCGGACAGCATCGCCATAACCTTGAAATGTTTTTACAAAAGTTGGTTTGAACTTATAATTATAAAAAACAATTTTTCCCTTGATTGAATCTTTTTTACTTTCTAATTCTTCAAAATTGTTTACCAAAATAACCGGTGCCTGTATAGCTTTCATGGAACCAAATGAATTTCCTAGTGCAACAACACTCAGGCTTTTCTTGTTTTTACCATACAAGGCAAATGCTTCATCTTTTCCTCCACGATCCCAGTGAGGTACCATGCATTCCTGCATCCACACATTATCTGCACCTGCAACTTTCATGGCCTGTGCACCCCATTGTTCCGATTTTACCATATTAGCCGACCCTGCAAGGCGAGGACCTATGGTTTTTGTAAGCACTCTTAAATTTTCATAAGCTTTGCTGTTTGTAAGTATCTCATCAGAAAGGCGACGAATAAACAGGGAATCTTCCTGCTGTGCTTCAGCTTTCATTATACAAAATAAAATAAAGGATACCAGTATTGATCGAATCATGCCTAAATATAAAAACGAAATGATTTCCAAAAACAATTATTTAACAGCAGCAACAAAAGTTGTCACATAATTGTTTTTACCTTAGTTGCAGAATGAATTCATCTATAATGAGAATTGGAATTGTTTGCTATCCCACTTTTGGTGGTAGTGGTGTATTGGCTACGGAATTAGGAAAGGCATTGGCACAAAAAGGTCACCAGGTGCATTTTATTACATACCAGCAACCTGTAAGATTAAATGGATTTATTCCAAATATATTTTACCACGAAGTACAGGTTCCCACGTATCCTTTATTTGATTATCCTCCTTACGAAACTGCATTAGCCAGTACGATGGTGGATGTAATTAAAAATAACAAGCTTCAGTTATTACATGTGCATTATGCCATTCCGCATGCTTCCGCAGCCTATATGGCAAAATGTATTTTAGAAAAAGATGGCATTCATATCCCTGTAATTACCACACTACATGGTACAGATATAACATTAGTAGGAAGAGATAAAACATATGCTCCCGTAGTTGCATTTTCAATTAACCAGAGTGATGCCATTACAGCAGTATCACAAAACCTGAAAGATGAAACTTTCAAAATTTTTAAAATAGAAAAACCTATTGAGGTTATTTACAATTTTGTTGATGTAAATAGATTTAAACGCAAACCTATTGATGCTTTTAAAAAAGTAATAGCCCCAAATGGTGAAAAGATATTGTTACATGCTTCTAACTTCAGAAGGGTAAAAAGAGTACAGGATGTGGTTAAGATCTTTCACCAGGTATCACAAAAACTAGCATGCAAATTATTGTTTGTGGGTGATGGACCTGAAAGAGTAGTTGCAGAACAACTAAGTCGTGAATTGGGTGTATGTGATAATATCCGTTTTGTAGGAAAGCAGGAACAGATGGAAGATATTTTAGCTATTGCAGATCTGTTTCTTCTTACTTCAGAATATGAAAGTTTTGGTCTTGTTGCACTTGAAGCCATGGCAGCCGGTGTACCTGTAGTTTCAACTAATGCAGGCGGTTTGCCTGAAGTAATGATACAGGGAGAAACAGGCTATATGAGTAATGTTGGTGATGTAGCATCCATGAGTGCACATGCAATTGAAATTTTACAGGATGACAATAAGCATGAATATTTTAAACAGGCTGCATTAAAACAGGCACATAATTTTGACATCAATAATATTATACCTCTTTATGAGAAGTTGTATGATGATGTATTAAGTAAGGAACTTGTAAGTTAACGTCGTAACCAAAGTCCCGGGTTCACATTTTTCATTTCTACCATCAGTATAAAGTCAACCTTACCTCCGGAACCACCTTCGTCATCGGCCGCCGCCCTGCCTATGGCCTGACCTGTTTTTACAGAAGATCCTTTGCCTACACTTACACCTGATAAATTACTATAAGTAGTAAAATATTTACCATGTGTAATGGTTACAGCTTGAGTGCCATCTCCCAAATTAAAAACACTTAAAACCTCGCCGTCAAAAACAGATTTTACAGTAGCCCCGGGTGATGGTGTTGTATATGTAAGTCCGGGGTTATCGCCACTTAAAGAAGTACCGGGAACTTTATAAGGTCCGAAAGGAATACTCACATATCCATTATCAACCGGGTGTGGCAGTTTACCCCTATTACTTGCAAAACTATTAGAGAGTATCACTTCCTTTTCATTTAAAGGAATATTTGCTGCCGATGTTGTAGTACGTGTTTTAGCGGGTGATGCGGCTGGTGCTGATGCTGTTGAAGATGAGGCCGTTGTTGAAGTAGTTCTGGCCTTTTCTATTGCTGCCAAACGCTTATTTTCCTCTTCTTCTGCTTTTTTACGCGCCTCAATTTCACGGCGGATAATGGCAGCAATTGAATTTTTAAGTTGAGCATCTTTCTTCTTCCTGTCAGCTATTTGCTTTCCTAATTCTTTTTCTTTTGATTTTAATTTATTTACAACCACATCTTTCTCTTTCTTTTGATCTTCTAACTCCTTCATCTGGTGAGTTTGGTTTGAAAGAGCCGAACTCTTTTGATTTTTCTTTCCAAGCAATTGTTGTTTCCTGAGTTCTATTTCCTTTTGCGTTTGTAAAATATTTTCTACCTGCTGTTGCCTGTAAACACGATATGTACGCAGGTAGGCTACTCTTTTTAAAGCATCATTAAAATCATTTGCAGAAAATATAAAATTTAAATAATCATAAGTGCTTTTAGTTTTGTATGCATAAACCACACTTCTTGAATACTGAGTTTTCAACGTATCTAATTGTTTCTGCATCCGGTTCAATTCTAAAGTACTCAGATAGATATCATTATTCAGATGCTTTATTTCGCCATTTATATTGTTGATATATTTATTTTGTACAGCCATTTTCTTCTGAAGCAGGTTCAATTGTCCCAGGTTAACTCTTGTTTCTCCTTTAACCTTGTTGTAAACAGATTGAATTTCTTTCAATTCCTTTTGTAATGCTGCACGGTCACGTTCCATTTTATCACGATCCTGTGCAAAAACTCCAATTGAAGCAAGAAAAATAATAAGTAGAATGGCGGTTTTCTTCATAATAAGATATTTTGGCCGTTACATTATAACGGTAATACTATTGCATTAATTGCTTGAATATCCCCTTGGTACGGAGAATGGAAAACTTACTTCCGTATTAAAATCATATTGTTTAAAATCCAGCCTGATATCAAGATTCTTTTTCTCTATAAAATTCAATCTCCTTTTTGTTGCAAATAAAAATCCTTTTTTGTTATCATAATCTGAGTAATTAAGATCAGCAGACCTGTTGTATCGTATATCAACATCATCTAATTTACTCCTGATTAAAGTATTATCTGCTTCATTAAGAGTTAGAAAATTTTTAAAAAGATTTCCAATGCTTAATAATGAAATGGTATTGCTTCCTCTTGCATAGGCCACTACATTAGAATCCAGAAAAACAGGATTACCTACCAATAAGTCCTGAACAGTTTTAAGATCAAGTGGCAAGGCTGTTACTTCCTGCAGGTAATCTACGCTGCGTGCCGTATATATTTTATTTTGTTTGTCTAAAAGTTTTATTGAATCTCTTGTAATTAAAACTCTTAAAGCTTCTATACCTAATATAGCATTGACGGTTACCCAAACAGCACTATCCTTATACATTCTTACAGTAGCATTCACATCATAATTTTTACCTGTAGCATCCCTGTAATCAACATTTACTTTTGCATTAAAAGTTGTGTAATCTTTTTTATTTGCCTGCAACTGGGTTAAAGTATTTTTCATGAAAGCAACACTATCTGCATGTGCTTTATCATCAACAAAAACCATATGTTGTTCAGATGTATCTTTTTTGGCAATAGCAGTACTTATTTTTTTTGTTGATCTGCATGAAGCCATTAAGGCAACTGAAAGTATGAGTATAAAAAATCTGTTCATAATTATAATTTACCTGTTGAACCGAAACCACCGGCGGCTCTTTCTGTTTCTGTTAATATTGTTACTGGTTCCAGCTCCGCTTTCTCTATTTTCTGAATTACCATTTGAGCTATACGGTCACCATTATTAATGGATTGCTCCTCCTGTGAAAGGTTTATCAAGATTATCTTAATTTCTCCTCGGTAATCGCTGTCAATTGTACCCGGTGTATTAAGGCATGTAATACCTTGTTTTATGGCCAGCCCGCTGCGTGGGCGTATCTGGGCTTCATAACCAAATGGCAATTCCATAAATAATCCTGTTGCAACCAATGTTCTTTCCAATGGTTTTAACGTAATAGTTTCATTTAAAGATGCCCTGATATCCATACCGGCAGCACCTTCAGTAGCATAGTGTGGTAAGGGATTATCAGATTTATTGACCATTTTTATGGTTAAGGACATATTTTCAAAGATAGGATGGTAAGTTACCAATGATGTTAAAGAGCTTCCAATAAAACAGTAGCATAAGCTACCACACCTTCTTTTCTACCAACAAATCCCATCTTTTCTGTTGTTGTTGCTTTAATGGAAACTGTATTTTTTTGAATACCTAATATGTCGGCAATTGAATCTCTCATGTTTGAAATATGATCTTTTAATTTAGGTTCCTGCAGGCAAATGGTGGTATCAATATTTACTATTTTAAAACCTTCATTTTTCATTAATGAAGCAGTTCTTTCTAACAATATTTTGCTGTCAATGTTTTTATACTGCTGATCATTATCCGGAAAATGAGTTCCAATATCACCCAAACAAGCTGCTCCTAAAATGGCATCACAAATTGCATGAAGCAATACATCGGCATCGCTATGACCAACAGCACCATGAGTATGCGGAACATGAATGCCACCAATAATAAAATCCCTGCCTTCAATCAACTGGTGATAATCTACTCCAAAACCAATTCTAAAACCCATATTATTATTTGGCTGCAAATGTAAGCAGGGCAGATGAAAGGGATAACAGTCATTAGAACAAAAAAGGCGAAAGCATTGCCTTCACCTTTTTTAATAAATTATTGGCAGGTTATTCATTACTACCATCCAGATCGAACACTATAGAAAAACGTAAGGTATTAGAAAGTGGATTTTGGTTAGCACCACCACCACCTGATGGAACCAGGTAAGAAAAATTTAAACCAAATACATTGTATTTTATACCTACACCTGTTGTAAAGAAACGGCGGTTTCCCTTGGTTTTATCTTCATAAAAATAACCGGCACGCAGTGCAAACTGGTTGTTATACCAATACTCAGCACCTACAGAAACCTGTAATTCTTTTACTTCTTCGCTCATGCCACCGGGTGCATCACCAAAAGATTTAAACCAGCTGCTCATAACCCCTGTTTGCCTGTATTCAAATGCCCTGCGGTTATTATTTTCATCAATATCAGGATCGCCGGTTGGATTGGGTTCAAACCTTGGAGGCGTAGGAACAAGTAATTTATTTACATCTAAGCCAAAACTTAAACTGTTACTTTCATCTAATACATAAGTATAACTTGTACCTAACCCAATGTTAGCAGGAATAAAATCTTTTTGATCAGCATTATCAGTATATGCTATTTTAGAACCAAGGTTGGTAAATGCCACCCCAAATGCCCATCCTTGTCCTACATCATTTTGTAAATTACTGTAAAAACCCAGGTCAGCTGCAACAGCATTACCAGCTTTATAAGTTCCGCTTGCAGAAGAGGCACCTGCAGCCAGGTTTGAATTAATGTATTTTAATCCAATTCCTAATCCTGTTCTGTCGGTTAGCTTACGTGAGTAACCTATGTCTATTCCAAATTCTCTTGGACGACCTTCGCCTTGTAACTGACCAAATTGATCAGTAAACTGGATGTTACCAAGACTGAAATATCTTAATGAACCCGATATGGCTTGTATATCATCAAGCTTATAATACCCTGCCATGGAGGCAAGATAAACATCGTTCACTAATCTTTTTAACCAGGGTGTGTAAGTAAGGTTGATGCCTGCGTTGGAAAGATTAAATGGAACTTTTCCCAAATTAAAAAAAGATGAAGCGGCATCAGGACTTGTTGCCAGGGCAACATCACCCATGGCACCTGCACGGGCATCAGGCGAAATACGTAAGAATGGTACGGCGGTAGTTACTACATTAATCGTTTCCTGGGCATGAACAGCTAAAGAAGCCGAAGAAAGTGTAACAGCAGCAATTAATTTAAAAGCAGTTGCTCTCATAGAACTTGTTTATAAAAATTGGTGAAAATATATGGTTTGGTTATAGGACTGGTTTTTTTTGGTTTACAACTTTTTTAGCGG
>JACDAZ010000516.1 GCA_013695175.1 Flavisolibacter sp.
ACTGTTGCAAATTTAAACAGCAAACCCTATATAGATCTTAGCCTGGAAGTAATGAAATCTTTTGGATTATCAATACCTGTTAATAATGACTATAAAAGTTTTTATTATTCTGCCGATTTAAATACGAGTGATAAACTTGCACCCCATAGTTTTTTTGTTGAAGGCGATTGGAGCGGAGCTGCTTTTTTGTTAGTTGCAGGTGCTATTGCAGGTGAAATAAAAGTAACAGGTTTAAATGCGTCTTCTGTGCAGGCAGATAAAACTATTTTGAAAGCATTAGAAGATGCAGGTACTCAAATTGAATATTTTGAAAACGAAATATCTGTGAGCCCGGCTAATTTGATGGCTTTTAATTTTGATGCTACTGATTCTCCGGATTTGTTTCCGCCTTTGGTTGCATTGGCTAGTTACTGTAAGGGCAAATCTGTCATAAAAGGCGTAAATAGATTAACACATAAAGAAAGTAATAGGAGTTTTTCTTTACAGGAGGAATTTAAAAAACTTGGAGTTAATATAGCCATTGAAAATGATGATATGATAATAAAGGGAGGATCTGGTATTAAATCTGCAACAGTAAATTCTCATCATGATCACAGGATAGCAATGGCTTGTGGCGTTGCTGCACTAAAAGCAGGTGGTAATGTTACAATTGAGGGTGCCGAGGCAGTTAACAAATCTTATCCTCTTTTTTGGCAACATTTGAAATCATTAGGTGCTGTGTTATCTTTAAAAGATTAATTAAGAATGAATTCGTTTGGAACTTTATTTCGGGTAACCATTTTTGGTGAATCACATGGACCATCAGTTGGTATTACTATTGATGGCTGCCCTGCGGGATTGCCATTAACTGCTGCTGATTTTACTAAAGACCTTGAGAGAAGAAAAGGCGGAATGCAAAAAGGTACAACACCGCGTAAAGAAGATGATATACCGGATTTTATAACCGGTGTTTTTAATGATAAAACAACAGGAGCTCCACTTACTATCTTATTTAAAAATAGTAATACAAGATCTGCTGATTATGAAAAACAACGTGCCATTCCCAGACCGGGGCATGCTGATTTTGTAGCGCATAAAAAGTTTAATGGGTTTGAAGATTTTAGAGGTGGTGGACATTTCAGTGGCAGGTTAACTGTGTGCATTGTAGCTGCAGGTGTAATTGCAAAAAAAATTTTAAGTGCCATTTCAATTCACGCATCAATTATTGAAATTGGCGGTGAAAAAGATATTGAAAAAGGTTTACAAAAAGCCATTGATGCTAAAGACTCTGTAGGTGGTATCATTGAATGTACTGCAGTAGGATTACCTGTAGGTTTAGGTGAGCCATTTTTCAATTCTGTTGAGTCTCAAATATCTCATGCTGTATTTGCTATACCTGCAATTAAAGGGATTGAATTTGGTGCCGGCTTTAAAGCAGCAACCATGTTTGGTAGTGAACACAATGATGCTCAAACTGATGGGCAGGGAAAAACAAAAACAAACCACTCAGGTGGCATTGTTGGAGGCATAACAAATGGAAATGCTATTGTCTTTCGCATTGTTGTAAAACCAACATCATCTACACCGAAAGACCAGGAATCATGGAATTGGGAAACTAATTCTATGGAAACATTTTCTGTTAAAGGACGGCATGATCTGTGTATTGCATTGAGGGTTCCACCGGTTGTAGAAGCTGTTACTGCTATTGTATTGGCTGACCTTTTAATAATTGATCAGAAATCAGCCCGTACATTATAGTTATTGAATCCTGTTAAGCTTATTAAAATCAAGGTTTAGCACTTCGTAACACCTTGTATTTGGCCAGCTGTAATGCCACCATTCAGTATCAAGAGCACGAAAACCATAATTTTCCATTGTTTGTTTAAGCAGTATCCTGTTTGCTAATACAGTTGCTGAAAGATTTTTAAAATTATGATGTGCTGTATCAGTAAAATGATCAAAACCTGTACCCATATCAAGCTCTTTTCCTGTTTTAAAATCAATAAGGGTAAGATCAACAGATAAACCCCTGTTATGTCCTGATCCATTTGCCGGGTTAGCAACATACCTTTCATCTTTAATTAGATCCCACATTTTTTGTGTTACACTATAAGGTCTGTATGCATCCCATATTTTTAAACCAAATCCTTTTTTAGTAAGTTCTGCTTGCACTTGTTGTAAAGCCCTCGCAACTGGTAATCTAAGGAAAGATTTTGTTCCATTGTTATATAGAACTTCTTTAGTGAAGTTGTCTTTAGTAGCATATTTAAGATCATAAACAAGCGTAGGAATTATTTTTTTTAGTTCCATCATATTATGGCTGCTATCAACATATACCAGCTTTTTATGCATTTTTACTTTATCAATAATTAATAAATCCTGAGCTAAGGAGTGTTTAGCCTGGACAAAAATGATAAGAAGGAAGAAAAGTTTCTTCAATAGGGTTATAGATTTCATTGGATACTATTATAAAAATTCTAATTAAATTTTTATTTTGTAGGTAAAATATCCATTTTGATAACCAAATACAAGTATCTGCGTGAAAAACTTTTGTTACCTCTTTATTTTTTTGTTTTTATCAACACTAAAACTTGCTGCTCAACCTGAAAATACTGATACACTTGTTGTTGTTAAAGCAAAATCTAAAAGTCATTTTGGAATAGCCAGTTATTATGCTGATAAATTTGAAGGCCGTAAAACAGCTTCAGGAGAAATTTATTATGGAAATAAACTTTCTGCAGCTTGTAATATTCTGCCTTTAGGAACTTTAATCAGGGTTACTAATCTAAGAAATAAAAAAAGGGTCATTGTTAAAGTCAATGACAGGCTACACCCACAAAATAAAAGAATTGTTGATATGAGTAAATCAGCAGCTGAAATGCTGGGGTATACAAGAAGAGGGCTTACGGAAGTAAAAGTAGAAGTGCTGACAAAAGCTTCCATGAAAGTGGAATAAATATGGATAAATATTTTTAGGTTTTTATTTTCTACCTGTTATTTTTGCTTCGTTTAAACCAAATAGCTTTTTATGAAGAAAATATTGGTGTCTTTAATAATGTTATGTTTTATAGCATCAGAAACAAAGGCACAAAGTGGTCAATATATAAGTCCACGCTCTATTGGGGTTAGCTTTTTTGTAAATGATTTTCAAACTCCACAACGTATAAGAAATAGTTCATTTACTTCAGTTATAGGAAATAAGCAATGGGCAAAATTCAGGGAAACATCACCTGGTATTGCTATTTCTTACCATGAAGGCATTAAAAATCATGTCGATTTTGTAGGTACTTTGGCAGCATCATTTGTTCAAATAGATATACCAAATGAAGATATTAATTCAGATCAGTTTTTGTTAGAGGCTGATGCATCTTTTAATTTAAAGATGTTTCCTAACAATTTCTTCTTTACTCCCTATATTAATGCAGGTATTGGACTTAGCCTTTATAATGACAAATTAGGTGGTTTTCTACCTTTAGGTGGAGGATTAAGTTTTAATTTATTTAATGAATCTAAAATTTTTATTAACTCTCAATACCGTGTACCTGTAAATACTAATTTCAACAACTATCATTTTTTTCATAGTGTAGGTATAGCCGGAATTATTGGAAGCGGCAGAAGCGCAAATAATACAGTTGTAACTCCATAAAATATTTTTTTTGTAAGTAAGCAAGGCCTCAGGGCGCATTTTTTTGTTTTGTTCCACTATTAGAATAACAATCTCTCATGAATACTCACAGTTAGCCTTTTTGGCTGATCGTTTTTATTATCTTCGCCGCAAATTTTTAAGATGAACCTGCACGAATACCAGGCGAAAGAGCTGTTGAAAAAATATAATGTACATGTACAGGAAGGCTACGCTTGTAATACTCCCCATGAAGCAGAAGAAGCATACCGGTCTATAAAAACAACTTATGGAAGCAGTTTTGCAGTAGTAAAGGCACAAATACATGCCGGGGGTAGGGGAAAAGGAAAAATTAAAGAAACTGGAATTAACGGAGTCAAAGTAGCTAAATCTCTTGAAGAAGTAAGTGAATTTGCATCTAAAATGCTTGGGGGCACTTTGGTTACTATACAAACCGGCGAGGCCGGTAAGGTGGTTAATAAAATTTATGTAGCACAGGATATGTACTACGATGGTCCCAGTGAAAGGAAAGAATTTTATTTATCTGTTTTACTGGATCGTGCAAAGGGCCAGAATGTTATCATGTACAGTACAGAAGGGGGAATGGATATTGAGGAAGTGGCTCATAAAACACCTGAAAAGATATTTAAAGAATGGGTTTTTCCCGGAGGAGGTTTGCAAGGTTACCAGGCAAGAAAAATTGCCTTTAATTTGGGATTGACAGGGGCTGCTTTTAAGCATATGGTTAAGTTTGTTACAAATCTTTATAATGCTTATTGCGGATTAGATTGCGATATGCTTGAAATAAATCCTTTGTTCAAAGCATCTGATGATCAGGTTGTAGCTGTAGATTGTAAAATGAACCTTGACGATAATGCATTAATGCGTCACCCCGACCTTGCTGCCATGAGAGATATAAGTGAAGAAGACCCGACAGAAGTGGAAGCGGGTAAACATAATCTGAATTTTGTAAAGCTTGATGGTAATGTTGGTTGTATGGTTAATGGTGCCGGATTGGCAATGGCAACTATGGATATGATTAAATTAAGCGGTGGTGAACCAGCTAATTTTTTAGATGTGGGAGGAACAGCAAATGCGCAAACAGTGGAAGCCGGATTTAGAATTATTATGAAAGATCCAAAGGTAAAAGCTATACTTATTAATATTTTTGGTGGTATTGTAAGATGCGATCGTGTAGCACAAGGTGTGATTGATGCTTATAAAAATATGGGCAATATTAATATTCCTATTATAGTGCGTCTACAAGGTACAAATGCAGAAGAAGCTAAAAAACTAATTGATGAAAGCGGATTAAAAGTGCAATCGGCAATATTACTTAGTGAGGCAGCTGACCTTGTAAACAAAGCCTTGGCAGCTTAAGGTAACAAAATGAGCTCAGAGGTTTCTCCTTTATCTTTAGAAGATATTACAATCAGGCATATAAAACCTGAAGATGAAGCCGAATTGGCAAATGTTGTAAGATCTACTTTAAAGGAATTTGGTGCCGATAAACCTGGCACTGTTTATTTTGATGATACCACAGATCATTTGTTCCATGTTTTCCGGCAAAAGCGTTCAGTATATTTTATTGCTGATAATAAAAGAAAAATAGTTGGTGGTGGCGGAGTATTTCCATCACCGGGTTTACCAGACGATACCTGTGAACTGGTAAAAATGTATTTGCTTAAAGAAGCACGAGGAATTGGACTTGGAAAATTACTGATTGAAAAATGCATCGCTTTTGCAAGAGAATCCGGGTATAAAAATATATATATTGAAACTATGCCTGAATTAAAACAGGCACTAAAGGTTTATGAAAAATTTGATTTTCAATACATAAATAAACCTATGGGTAATACAGGTCATTTTGGTTGCGATGTATGGATGATAAAATATTTATAATTTCTGTTCTGAAACAATTTCTACTTCGTATACAGGACTGAACAAATAAAGTTTTTTAGAACTTAATTCAACACACTGGTATCGCTTTCTCAGCTTCTTTCCTTTTTGAAAAACTTTTCCATCATTGGTTTTAAAAAGTGCATTTGCAGGCACCTGTTCTATCAACAGTAAATGATCATTGTTTTTATCATAAGTTTTTAACACTCTCAGCAAACCATCATCAGCACAACTGGTAGCTGCAGGATTTGTAAGAGATCTTACCAATGCTTGTTTTACATCGGCAGGGAAAATATTATGTTCAATAAACTGGGCTAATAACTTACTGAAGATTATTTTCCATTCCTGTCCATGTGCATAGACCTTATTACCATACTGTTCATATTGAAGCAAATGCGCTAACTCATGAAGTAATGTGATAAGGAATGCATAGGGATTTAAGTTTCCGTTTACACTTATCCTGTGATTCCTGTCATATGTGCGGTGACGGTAATCACCTAATATACTTTTACGTTCACGGGCAATGGTTAAGTGAACATTATATAGATGCAGATAATTAAATACCTGCTCATATGTACCGGGTGGTAAAAATTGCTGTAAATGAGAAATAGGGGCCTCTTTTTTAGCCATTCTTTTTTTCCTTCAACTGCCTTGTTAATGTTTTTACTTCAATAAAAGAATACAACAGGTACAATCCCATCAATGTAAAAAAAGCAGGCTTGTTCAATTCTTTACGATATACTGAAATGTATACAAAAGCTGCTATCAAAGTAATAAATAATTTGATTAAAATACTGCTGTATACTGCACGTACAAAAGCATGTGTATTTTCACTTTTCAAGCCCCGGCTGGCAATTAGATATGAAAACAATGTAATGATCATTAAGAACAAATTCCCGATGATTAAAACATCCTGATCCGTTCCCCATTTATTCAGCAAATTTTTTCCGGAAATAAAAAACCCATTTAAAACAATAAAAAGTACAGCAAGTGGCATTAAAGTTTTCCTGTTAGTTTGCATTCTTGTTGTTTTGGTTGGATGTTTCCTTTATCAGTTTATAAATCATTAATGCAAGAACAATAAAAGGCAACAACCAAACTAAAACAGGGAATGGTGGTTGCACCCATTTGTCAGCTTTATAACCTGCAAAAACTGCTATACCTAAAGAAACAAAAATTTGCGCACCCAATCCGGCATACCGTAAAAGATCATTTGGTTTATTGTGCTTCTGCCTGTAATTCATTACTGCTCATTTGCACAATATTTGCCACTGAACCCATCTGGCATTTTCCATTAAAAATGGCTGTCGGTTCTATTTGCAATTTACCTGAACTAATATTTCCCTGAACATTGCAGTCGCCTCTGAGTTGTAACATATCCTGGACTGTAATGTTGCCGTGAACCTTGCCTGTAATATCTGCCTGTTGTCCATCAATATTACCTTCAATAAATCCGGTGGGGCCAATAATAATTTTTGCAGTGCAGCTTATATTGCCATGAATGGTTCCATCAATGCGAAGATCAGTATCACTGGATACATCGCCTTTTAAAGTGGTTCCCTGGCTGATTAGCGTAGCGCTGGCATTGATGCGTTCGTTGGTTGGTTTTTCTTTGTTAAACATAGATTTTGGTTTTAATCATTAGAATATTCTTCATTAGGAAGTTGCAATTGTGTTGTGTCGAGAACCATGGTTGCATCCCCTCTCAATACTTTTTTTATATCGTTAATATACTGAGCCTGGTAATTCACCTGCTTTTCCAGCGAATCCGTCAGGTATTTAAGCTGCCGGTATTCCCTGCCAATTTGGGCACTTCCGTAACCGGGAATATAATACTTAAGTGGCGTAAATACAATTAATGCCACCGTTAATCCGGTTAAAAGCACAAAAATGGTACTGAATGCAATATAAACACTCATGCGGGAAAGTCGAAAAGTAACCACTTCTTCATATGTGTCGTCATTCATTATAACCAGCCTGTATCGGTTCCGCAGTCTTTTTAAGGTAGTTCCGGTATCAAGTATCGCCATGTTTTGCTTTAAAACTTAAAGGTATGTTCCCTTATAAAAATTATAACGTTGTTTATACTAAAATATTTGAAAATGAGTTTATAGTGAGTTAGTTTGTGCCGTTAAATGCAAAGAAATCCACATATCTTTTTTATTCTCTTTTTTGTTGCAGCTTCATTTACTGTTACAACATCTTTTGCGCAACTTGGTTTTGACCTTGACATTAAAAAACCGGAACCATTTGAAAACAGGGAATTAAAAGCAGAAAAGACCGGCGAAAAGAAATTTAAACTGCAAAGGCGATTCTTCCAGAACACAACTACACATTACAATTATTTCTTTAACGCCAACAATAAAATCAACGAAGTTATTGAAAGGGCAAAAGAGGCACATGTAGATGACTACAGCCAATTACTTCCTTTCTATAATTATTCTCTCCAGTTTACCATTAACGATAAACAGGAGCTGGATTCAGTTATTTATAAATCTAAAACCGGCATTGTACTTCATGATTTACGTAATGACTGGATAGACAATCTTTATCTTCTATGGGGCGCATCTTATTACCTGCAGCAGGAATTTGATTCTGCATACCAGATGTTTCAATTTATAAATTATGCTTTTGCAGAAAAGGAAAAAGATGGTTATTATAGGTATATAGGTAGCAGGATGGATGGTAACAATGCATCATCCATTGCTACAAAAGAAAAAAATAGTTTTCCGAAATCTGCCATTTCTGAACCTCCCAGCAGAAACGATGCTTTTATATGGCAAATAAGAACCCTCATTCAAACAAAACAATTTGCTGAAGCAGCAAGTTTAATAGCAACCTTAAAGAATGATCCTGTTTTTCCTAAGCGTTTACACAGCCAATTGCAGGAAGTTCAGTCATTTTGGTTTTACAATCAAAATGTTTGGGATAGTGCTGCTTATTATCTGGTGGGTGCCTTGGATGTCACAAACAAAAAAAGAGAAAAAGCAAGATGGGAATATTTAGCAGCCCAAATGTTTGAACGTAATGGATTACTGGAGGAGGCAAAAAAATATTATAATCTTTCTATTGCTCATACCACTGATCCTGTTATGGATATTTATGCAAGGCTAAATCTTATTCGTATAAATAAAGAAGGTGGCGATAATTATATAGATCAGAATATTGCTGATTTGTTGAAGATGGCAAAAAGAGAAAAATTTGTTGATCATAGAGATATTATTTATTCCATGGCCGCTCAAATGGAATTGGAAAGAGGCAATCTTGCTGCTGCACAGGCACTTTTGGAAAGAGCTTCAAAATACAAATCCGATAACCCGGTTTTAAATAATAAAGCATACATGCAATTGGCCGAACTGGCATATGGACGTAAGGCATATGCAGAAGCAGCTTCTTTTTATGATAGTATATCTATTCCAAATGTAGAACCAGAAGATGCAGATAAAATCAATGATAGGAAAGCTTTACTTTCAAAGTGGCTTAAGGAAGCTACTGTCATTGAAAGACAGGACAGCTTACTGCATTTAGCATCTATATCAGAAGAAGAGAGATCATCTATTTTAAAAAAGAAGGTTAGGCAATTACGAAAACTTCAGGGTTTAAATGAAGAAGAAGCAACTGTAACTTCAGGAAATCGTTCTGCAAATAAAACTACTTCTACGCCTGATCTGTTTAATTCGCAACAAAAAGGCGAATGGTATTTTTATAACAACAATCTGAAAACAAATGGGTCTGCATTGTTTAAACAAAATTGGGGTAATAGGCCAAACGTAGATAATTGGAGAAGATTTTCTGATGTTACAGCGCAATTGAGATCCAATGTTCCTGCAAACATAAGGTCAACTTCTCCGGTTGAAGTTTTAGAAAGCAGTGTGCCGACATTTGATGGGTTATTAGCAAAAATTCCACTAACGCCGGAGCAACAAAAAATTTCTAATGATAGTATACTAAACGCGTACAAAAACCTTGCTTTCTTATACGTAAATGAAATGGGCGATTATTCATCAGCTATAGAAACTTATGAAATTATCCGTAAGCGATTTGGTATAATTGAAAATGAAGAAACATTGTTTCATATGTATACCAGTTATCGGCAAACCGGTAATATATCGGGCGCCGAAGAGTTAAAAAGGAAGTTACAATCTCAATATCCAGGAGGCAGGTTTACAACTATTGTTACTACAGGTACAGATCCGCAATCAGGTGTTGCTAATGTGGAAGTAACAAAAACTTACGAAGCTATTTACGATACTTTCTTAGAAGGTAAATTTGAAGAAGCACTGGAAGCTAAAAGAAAAGCCGACGAAAAATATAAAACAAACTACTGGTCTCCACAGTTGCTTTACATAGAAGCAATATATCATATTCAACAACGGGATGATAGTATTGCAAAAAATGTGTTATACACCCTGGTTGCACAGAATGCAGGAACACCTATGGGATCAAGAGCAGAAAATCTTTTGCAGGTACTGAACCGCCGGCATGAGATAGAAGAAGAATTACGCAATCTTCAAATACAAAGACCTGTTGAGGATACATTGTATGTAGAACCCATGCCTGTTGCACCGTCCGTTCAAAGAAGGGATGCCATTGTTATAAATAAAAAAGATTCATTAACTGCAAAACCAATTGTTGCTAAAGCTATTTCGGATACGGTTTTTAAAACTTCGGCTCCTGTAATTCAATCATCATTATTTAATTTCAAACCTGAAAGTCAACAATACGTGGCCGTTGTATTAAATAAAGTGGATGTTGTTTTTGTTAATGAAACGAGAAACGCTTTTGCAAGATTTAACCGGGAAAAATTTTATAATCAAACTTTAAATGTAAAAATTGAAAGTGTGAATGATGATATTAAACTGGTATTAATCAGCCAGTTCAATAATGCCCAGGCTGCTATTGATTATATACTTTCAGTAAAACCCGTTGCTGCATCACAAATAGTACCCTGGTTGAAAAATGATAAATATACTTTTACAATAATTTCAGAAGAAAATCTAAATACAGTTACAGACACAAAAGAATTCTCTGCTTATCAAAAGTTTTTGGATCAAAACTTGCCGGTTAAATTTTAACCATATTAACAACCGTTTTTTTAGCTTTGAAAGTACTGCCTTTCCTGTTCCGGGTGTTTAGCAGTAAACTTAAATTGATATGAAAGACTCTGAAAACAATTACAAACTTGATAGTAACGGCAAAAAGAAACCTAAAAAAATTACCACCAGAAAATCTGTTCGCATATTTTGGATTGTTTTTTTTAGTGGATTTGGAATTTTTCTGCTTGTCATTTTTCTTGCCCTGTTTGGCGTATTTGGTTATATGCCTTCTTTAAAAAAATTAGAAAATCCCAGCATTATGCAATCCTCAGAAGTGTATGCTGATGATGGAACTTTAATGGGCAAATATTACAGGGAAAGAGGTAACAGGAACAATGTTGAGTATAGAGATATTTCCAAACACGTACTTGATGCCTTAATTGCAACAGAGGATGAACGTTTTTATAATCATTCAGGTATAGATATTAGGTCAACTGCAAGGGCTGTGGTTTTACTGGGTAAAGAAGGAGGAGGATCAACAATCACACAACAGCTGGCAAAAACATTATTAGACCAGGGAAGTAGAAATAAAGCATTTCGTTTAGTTGAAAAACTAAAAGAATATATCATAGCCATCAGGTTAGAAAGAAATTTCACTAAAGAAGAAATTATTGCTTTATACCTGAATGCAGTACCGTACGGTGATAATGTTTATGGTATAAGAAATGCAGCCCGCACCTTTTTTCAGAAAGAACCTGACAGACTTCAACCTGAAGAAGCCGCTTTATTAATTGGTATATTAAAAGCAAACTATTTATACAATCCCCGTGTAAATCCGGTAGCCTCCAGGGAAAGAAGAAATGTGGTTTTAGGTCAAATGGAAAAGAATGGATACCTCTCGTCTACCGAAGTTGCCAGGTTAAAAAAAACACCTATTAAATTAAATTATAAGAAGCTTGATGAAAATACAGGCTATGCCCCTTATTTCCGGGAAATATTGCGTGACGAAGTGCGAACTATATTAAAAGATCTTAAAAAGGCAGATGGCGAATCATATGACATTTATGATGATGGTCTAAAAATCTTTACTACTATCAATCCACGTATGCAGGATTATGCTGAAGAAGCAGTAGCTCAGCAAATGCCTTTATTGCAAAAAGCTTTGAATCAACAGCGAAATATAAGAACAGGAAGTGTATGGAAAGGTTATGAAAATGTATTGCAAACGGCCATGAAAAACAGCGACAGGTGGAAAAACTTAAAAGAAGAAGGTTGGGAAGAAGAGGAAATTAAAAAAACGTTTCAGCAAAAAACCCAAATGAAAATATTTGCCTGGAATGCTAAACGTGAGAAAGACACTGTAATGACGCCTTATGATTCTATAAAGTATCACAGGCAAATGCTGCAAACTGGTTTTATGGTAATGGATCCTTTAACAGGCGAAGTAAAAGCCTGGGTTGGGGGCATAAATTTTAAGACATATAAGTTTGACCATACCAATATAAAAACAAAAAGACAGGTAGGTTCTTCTATAAAACCTTTCTTATATGCACAGGCTATGGAGGAGCGTGGGTTTACACCTGAAACTATGGTAGTGGATCAGCAACAGGATTTTGGTTCTGGCAAGCTGGTGCCTGCAACAACGGCATCCTGTACCGGAAGAAGTATGTCTATGGCATCAGCATTAGCATGGTCTAAAAACTGTGCTACAGCTTATATTATGAAACAGGTAGGACCTGCACAATTTTCAAATTTCCTGGAACGAATCAGTATTCCTACTAAAGTTGAACCGCATCCTTCAATTGCTTTAGGTTCCTGCGATCTTTCTTTGTTTGAAATGCTTTGGGGTTATACCATTTTTGCAGGTAATGGATTTTCTGCTAAACCATATTTTATAACACGTATAGAGGACCGCAACGGAAATGTTATTAAAAGGTTTGACTATGGTGCAAACAGGAAAGAAGCTATAAGTGAGGTTACTGCTTACAGAATGGCGCGAATGATGGAAGGTACTGTAACGAAAGGGACAGCTGCCGGTTTAATGCAACGTTTAGGAGCAACCGAAATGGCAGGCAAAACAGGAACAACCAATTCAAATGCTGATGCATGGTTTATTGGTTTTACTCCTCAATTACTGGCTGGCTCATGGATTGGTTGTGATGATAGATTTATAAGAATAGAAAGCGGGTTAGGTTATGGTGGACAGGCAGCAAGACCTATTTGGGAAGCTTTTTTCAGAAAAGCTTTTGCTGATAAAACATTAGGCCTGGATAAGCAGGCGATTTTCGCAAAACCTGCAGACTTGCAGTATGATATGAATAGTGCAGATATTATGGGTATCATACCAGATGATGCGCCTCCGGGCGCCGAAGGCGATGATGTAGGAGCAGGAAGAGCAGATGATTACGGCCGCTTTGATACCTCTTCCGAATTTATTGGGTCAGAATCCAGAAAACCTGAGGTAAATGATAAAAAAAATACTAACAGTAAAGACACTGTAAAGAAAGCTCAAAAGATTGGTGAAATCATTAAACCCGAAGAACAAGAAAAGAAAAAAGGGTTATTTAAAAATATTTTTGGTAAAAAAGACAAGGACAAAAAAGAAGATAAAAACTAATACAGTAAGCCTCATTTATAGTGGGGCTTTTTTGTGCAGGCATTTTATTTATAAAAAGCTACTACATGGTTTAAATAAATGTAGATAAATAATATTGTGATTTTTATATATGTACATATCAACAGTGTGACTATATCTTTGTCCGATTTATATGAACAGTTACGAAAAACTTTTAGAAGCTACAGAATATCTTCAAAAATTTACTTCCTCGAAACCTGAAATTGCAGTTATACTTGGCAGCGGGCTTGGCAATTTTACTGGTGAAATTAAAATAGAAGCAGAAATTCCTTATGAACAAATTCCGCATTTTCCTGTTTCTACAGTAGAAGGGCATCATGGTAAGTTTATTTTCGGATTTATGGATGGTAGGTCAATAATAGCAATGGCAGGTCGTTTTCATTTTTACGAAGGGTATACTGCTGAAGATGTTGTTTTTCCTGTAAGGATATTAAAATTTTTAGGTATAAAAACCCTTCTTATTTCAAATGCGGCCGGTGGTGTAAATCCAACTTTTCGCGTAGGTGAATTAATGATTATAACAGATCACATTTCATTTGCTACCTCCAATCCATTACTTGGTAAAAATGATGAAAAACTTGGCCCACGGTTTCCTGATATGAGTGAACCCTATAAGAAAGTTCTTATAGAAAAAGCCAGGTTAATTGCCAGAAAATTAAACATTGATGTAAAAGAAGGTATTTATTTTGGGGTCACGGGTCCCACATTTGAAACACGTGCAGAATATAAAATGATTCATTTTCTTGGGGGAGATGCAGTTGGAATGAGTACAGTTCAGGAAGTGATTGCAGCAAACCATATTGGGTTAGATGTTTTTGCAATGAGTGTAATAACTGATATAGGCATTAGGGAAGAAGAAAATATTATTACACATGAAGAAGTTCTGCTTGCTGCAAAGGAAGCAGAACCTAAGTTCTCTTTAATGTTCCGTGAACTTATAAGAAATATATAGGTTGAAAAAATTTGGTTCTTATATTACCTGCTTTGTTTTTGTTTTCTGTTTTTTTCTGGAAGCTGCCCAGGCACAACCACGTATAGGTAATCGCAATATACCAAGGATAGGAGGTGGCGGCGGCGGAGGTTCTTCTGATAGCCTGGAAAGAAGGAATAAAAATGAGGATAGTATTACGATTAATTACAGATACCTTGATTCATTTCGATATGTTACTTTGGATACATCAATAAATGATTTTTATAAAAGATTTCCGGTACCTCCAACTTATCATTATCTCGGTAATCCTGGTAACGCCGCAACTCCAATAGTTTTTAGTCCCGCTATAGGTGCGGGTTTTGATCCGGGATTCCATGCTTTTGATGTTTATAAATGGAAGCCTGAAAATGTTCGTTTTTTTAATACTACACGTCCTTATACAGAATTAGGTTATGTACTTGGAAGCCAGACACAACAACTGGTAGATATTATTCATACACAAAATTTAAAGCCTTATTGGAATATAGTTTTTCAATACAGGCTAATAAACAGCCCAGGGTTTTTTAAAAATCAAAAAACAAATCACAACAATCTTTTATTCACTTCGTGGTATGAATCTCCTAATAAACGGTATAATAATTATGTTGTATTGATTGGCAATAAACTTCAATCTGCTGAGAACGGTGGTATCAAAAACGACCAGGATTATTTAAACGATCCTGTTTTTGATGACAGGTTTGGAGTACCTACAAAAATTGGGTCCGATACGCGTTTTCAAAGAGATCCTTTTTCATCAGATTTAGCAACCGGCAACAGGAACAGGGAAAATTATATTTTATTACGCCAGCAATACGACTTTGGTCGCAAAGATTCTCTTGTTACTGATTCAACAGTAATACCTCTCTTCTTTCCACGTGTTCGCTTTGAACACACTTTAAAAACCACGAGGTTTTCAAACGAATTCAGAGATATGACCGCAGACTCTGCATATTATGCTGATTTCTACAAGTTTACTTTGCCTAACCCACAGGATACTGTATCAATATCTGAAAGCTGGAGAGAGTTGAGCAATGATTTTTCTATCTATCAATACCCTGATGCGAAAAATCTTCAGCAATTTTTAAAGGCAGGTATTGAAGCACAATTACTAAATGGAAGAATAAAGACAGGTACTAAAAGTTTTTATAATCTTATTGCTCATGGTGAATATCGAAACAGAACGCGAAATACTTTATGGGATGCTGAAGCCACCGGTAAACTTTGGCTTAATGGATATAATGCGGGAGATTATCATGCATATATTAGTTTACAAAGATTAATAAGCAGTAAAATAGGAAGCCTGAAGGTAGGTTTTGAAAACATCAACAGGTCGCCATCTTTTATTTTTGATGATAGAAGTAACTTTTACCTGGCAGCACCCAAAAGTTTTAATAAAGAAAATACAATTCATCTATTTGCTACTGCCAATAATCCGGCTTTGAAATTACAATTGGGAGCTAATTATTTTCTTATTTCTAATTATTTATATTACGGCAGTTTCTATGAACCTCAGCAGGAAGGCACCATTTTTAATGTCTTAAGATTTAATGCTTCAAAAACTTTTAAGTTAGGAAGACATTTTAACTGGTATTCAGATGTATATCTTCAGCAAAAAGCTGGAAATGCAGACTTAAATATACCGCTGATCTTTACCCGCAACAGGATTATGTTTGAGGGCACTTTGGGCTTTAAAAATTTAAGAATGGCTGCAGGAACAGAGTTCAGGTATCATACACCTTACAAAGCAAATCATTACTCACCTGTATTAAGTCAATTTGTTTTTCAGGATACGACACAAATTTATAATAGGCCTGATATTCATGCCTTTGTACACTTACGGATACGTAGTTTTAAAGCTTATGCACGAGTTGAGAACTTAAATACGTTACGTTTTGAAAATGGGGTAGGTTTCAAGAAGCATAATTTCGCAGCTCCCGATTACCCTTATCCAGGCCTGGTTATGAGGTTTGGTGTTTACTGGAGTTTTGTTAATTGAAACCAAACATGATCTTTATCAGGTTTGTTTTTAAAGCTCATGGTGTATATTTGATGTTGATGAAAACCGTTTTAACCACATTATTATTATCAGTTTACTTTATAGTAAGTACTGGTTTTGTGGTTAACCTGCATTACTGTATGGATCGTTATCATTCCTGGGAGCTGGGTACAAGTGAAAAAGAAAAATGCAACACCTGCGGAATGAAAAATTCTACCACAAACGATTGTTGCAGGGATGAAGTAAAACTGGTAAAGTTGCAACAGAACCAGGTGCCTGCTAAAGCATTGATTTTACATTTTGCTTTACCTGAATTGATTTTAAATACATCTTCTTTTCTTTTATTGCCATTTCAAAATATTTCTCCGGCTTCTGTTTTTCCAGATACCGGCCCTCCTTTATTAAGTGAGCAGGATACATACCTGCAGAATTGTGTTTTCAGAATTTAGTATAAGATATTTCCGAACAAAATTCAATTAGAGTTATTCAATTATTTTATTATCTAAATTTTTTTATAATGAAAACATTAAAAATATTCCTTCTGTCATCTGCTTTTGTAATTTTTGCCCAGGTTGGTTTTGCACAAGTAAAATCTGAAACATTAAAAGTTGCCGGTGAGTGTGGCATGTGTAAAAAGAAAATTGAAACTGCTGCTAAATCAGCCGGAGCAACATATGCAGTTTGGGATGAAGATTCAAAAGAGCTAAAAGTCAAATACAATAGTAAATCTTCTAATGCAGCAAAGATCCAGGAAAGTATTGCTGCTGTAGGTTATGATACAGAATCTTTTAAAGCAACTGAAGAATCATATAACAACCTTCATTCCTGTTGTAAGTACGATAGGACTTCAATAGCATCTGCTACTTGCTGCGTTGATGGAAAATGCACTAAGGAAGAATGCAAAACATGTTGTAAAGACGGTATTTGCACAAAAGACATGGCTTGCTGTAAAGGTGATAAATGTGCTGACCATGCTAAAGCTGATGGAAAAGCATGTTGTAAAAAAGCTTAACTCTCAAAAAAAACAATTATGAAAAACATATTTTTTCTTATAGTGATATTGAGTTTAGGTTTATCCTCTCAAGCTCAATTTACAAAAGCAAGTTTACAGGCTAGTGGTTTAACATGTTCTATGTGTTCAAAAGCTGTAAAAAATGCGATAGAAACTGTACCATCTGTTGATAAGGTTATGGTTGATATCAAAAATCAACAATACAATATATCTTTCAAACCATCTGCTGCAATCAATTTTGATGATTTAAGTAAAGCAGTAGAAGATGCAGGCTTTTCAGTTGCTAATTTAAAAGTAACAGCAAAAGTTTCTGACATTAAAGTAGAAAAGGATGAACATTATTTAATTGATAATAAATATTTCCATTTTTTGAATGGTTATGGAAAACAATTAAATGGTGAAACAACTTTTACACTGGTAGATAAATCTTTTGTTTCTGCAAAAGAATTTAAAAAGTTCAGTTCGTCATCTAAAATGAAATGCGTTCAAACAGGTAAGGCTGCTGAATGTTGTCAGAAAGATAATATTACTGAACAAACAAGAATTTTCCACGTCATTATCTAATGCAGTCGAACCTCCGGATTTTTACCGGAGGTTTTTTAATTTATATTAAATGAAGTTGAAAACGATTTTCTTCATCTTATTAGCTCCTTCTATATTTACCGGTATAAATGCACAGGAACTTTACCCATATAGTGAACCTGCTTCTAATATGCCGGCACAATCAATAAGTTTGAAAATGGGTACTATGCTTCATAAGACTGTTCATTCAAATGAACTGAAGCAAAGGCATATGCCGGAAATTATGTTTGGAATTAGTAAAGAGTGGATGGTTCATGCAGGTATCAATTTTTCTGATATGCATCAGGATAAAATGAAATTTGAAGCTCTTAGGTTTTATACAAAATACCGTTTTTTATCTCTTGACGAATTACATAAACATTTTAGGATGGCTGCTTTTGCAGCAGGTAATTACAGTAAAAATCATCTTGATCATAATGAAATAAATATGATGGGTGATCAAAGTGCTATACAGGTAGGATTAATTGCCACTCAATTATGGCATAAATTAGCAATATCCGGAACAGGTTCCTTAGTAGAAGTGGTGGATAAAGAAAGATGGTCAAAGCAAAACCAGGGAAACTATGCCTTCAGAGCTTTTAATTATTCTCTTTCAGCAGGTTATTTATTATTTCCTAAAGACTATACAGACTACAACCAGACAAATATTAATTTATATGCAGAATTAATAGGCAGCAGGAACATCAATTTTCCCATGGAAAAATATTTTGTTGATCTGGCACCGTCTATACAATTTATTTTTAAAAGTACAGCAAAATTGAACTTTGGTTACAGGTTTCAGTTGAGTAGTGATATTTATAGAATAGCTGATAGAAGTTATTTAATAAGCTATGAGCATATTTTTTTAAATGCTTTAAAACGAAAGAAACGAACAATAACTGAAACTGTTTTATAAAAAAAATGTCCGGATCTTCCGGACATTTTTCACTTAAAGTTTATACATTATAAACTATCTTAAGAAAAGGATTTCTCTGTATTTTGGTAAGCTCCACTCTTTATCTTCTACCATTTGTTCCAGTTTGTCTGCATGATATCTTATTGCATCAAAATATTTTTCTTTTACTTCTTCGCAATAAGCAATTGCTTTTTCACGTGAATCTTCAATCTTGTTACACTTTTTCCTGGCTTCTATCATTTCTTCAGTAAGTGTACTTACTTTATTAATGTGCTCTGAAATTTTGTTTAGCGTTTTTGTTCTTTCGGTGCAGGCGCCTTCTGCCAGTCCTGCTTCTTTTAGTCTTTGTACATTTTCCAATAATACATTTTGATACCTGACAGCAGATGGTAATATATGACTGCTGGCTAATTCAACCATCACCCTACCTTCTATCTGTACCTTTTTTATGTATTTCTCCAGTTCTATTTCATGTCTTGCTTCAAGCTCAGATTCTGAATAAATTTTGTTGTTTTCAAAAAGAGATTTTGCTTTTTCAGTAACCATGGCATCTAAAGCAAGAGGTGTTGTTTTAATATTTTCCAACCCTCTTTTTCCAGCTTCTTTTTCCCATTCACTACTGTAACCATCACCTTCAAAAAGAATTCTTTCACTGGCTACTATATATTCCCTGATTGTATGAATGATAGCTATTTCTTTCTTTTCACCTTTTTCAATTAAAGCATCAACATCTTTCTTAAATTCTTTAAGAGTCTGTGCCATGATGGTATTTAAAACAGTCATCGGGTTGGCGCAGTTAGCAGATGATCCTACCGCACGGAATTCAAATTTATTTCCGGTAAATGCAAAAGGAGAAGTACGGTTCCTGTCAGTATTATCCATTAATAATTCAGGAATGCTTCTGTGAATATCTATTTTCAATAAGCTCTCATCCTGCTCATCAAAATCGTCACCAACTCTTTCTTTTACATCATTAAGAACTTTGGTTAAATATTGTCCAATAAAAACAGAAATAATTGCCGGTGGTGCTTCATTGGCTCCCAATCTGAAATCATTTTGGGCAGATGCAATAGAAGCTCTTAAAATATCTGCATAATCATGAACAGCTTTGATGGCATTGACAAAAAATGTCAAAAACATCAAGTTTGTTTTTGGTGTTTTGCCGGGAGCTAATAAATTTACGCCTGTATCAGTTGCAAGACTCCAGTTGTTATGTTTTCCACTTCCATTAATGCCTGCAAAAGGTTTTTCATGTAATATCACTCTTAGTTTATGACGTTGAGCTACCCTTGTCATAACATCCATCAATAGAGTATTATGATCAACAGCAATATTCACTTCTTCAAAAATGGGAGCGCACTCAAATTGAGCAGGGGCTACTTCATTATGCCTTGTTCGTAATGGTATGCCTAATTTATATGCTTCTTTTTCATAATCACGCATAAAAGCATACAAACGTTCAGGTATAGAACCAAAATAATGATCTTCCAGTTGTTGACCTTTTGCAGAACCGTGACCAAAAACTGTTCTACCACACATTACCAGGTCAGGTCTTGCATTAAATAATCCTTCATCAACAACAAAATATTCCTGTTCCCAGCCTAAAGTTGCTGTTACCTTAGATACATTCCTGTCAAAATAATTGCAAACATCAACAGCTGCATGATTTAATGCTTCAAGTGCTTTTAAGAGCGGGGCTTTATAATCCAGTGACTCACCGGTATAGGAAACAAAAATGGTAGGAATGCATAAAGTTTTTCCATAACCTATATCCATAATGAAAGCAGGTGAGGATGGATCCCATGCAGTATAACCTCTTGCCTCAAAAGTGGCTCTTAATCCACCACTCGGAAATGAAGAAGCATCAGGTTCTTGCTGGATTAATGCATCTCCTTCAAATTGTTCTATGGGAGTACCATCACTTTTTATGGTAAAAAATGAATCGTGTTTTTCTGCGGTTGCACCTGTTAATGGTTGAAACCAATGTGTAAAATGACTTACTCCTTTACTTTCAGCCCAGGCTCTGATTCCATTGGCAATCTGGTTTGCCATGCTTCTATCAATTTTTTGATGTGATTTGATAGAACCCATTAAACTTTTAAAAGCCTCGTCACTTAAAAACTGACGTGCAGTTTGGTGAGAAAACACATTTTCAGCGAATATAGCTGTGATTTTAGAAGTATAACCGGGCGCAATTGGGCTTGAATTCAATAAATTGTTCAAAGCATGAAATCTGAGTGACATAGTTCAATATTTTCAACAAAGGAAAGCGAATTCACTACAAAAGCAATAAATTTTAATGAGTTGTTGATAAATACTGGCAAACTGTTAGTTTTATTATGAAATTTAACAGACAACTATTGTTTATTTCATTTTTTGACCTAAAAAAATAAACATATTTTTATTTTAAATATTTCCTAAAAGGATGTTTTTTAATTTATGCCAATTAATTTTGGCCATCATAGGAATAATTAAGAAAGGAAGAACTATGCTTCTGTACCTGACTACGGCACCAAGATTATTTACTGAATAACCAATCATTATCAATACAGAGAAAGAAAGGAATATGGAAAAGAGTATGAAAGGTGTAAAACCAACTCCATTTTTTCTCCAAAACAAGAAAATCACAAATAATAACAGCAAAAGGTTTATTTCTAAAGCTGCTGCAAAAGAAAGAAGATGCCTTACATCGGCTGGAAAAGGTCGCACAACAGAAATTATGAATGCCTGAGGTGCATTCTTGACAAAATTTTCAAAAGATGGTTTTAATGCTTCTACTTCTACATCTGAATCGCCTTTTAAAGCCATGAAGGCACTTTGCCTGTCAACAACTGCAGCAGGGAAGTCTAAATTTGGATTTATATACCTGGCAGTAAAAAATACTATTACAAATGCAACATAGATGATAGCAAATGAAATCGCAGGTTTTATTTTGGTTTTGCTGGCAATAATCCATGCGATAATAGCCGGTACTAAAGGAATAATTAAAAAATTGCGTAAGATCAGAATTAGTAGAAGTGATATTAATATCCAGATAATTCGATACAATCTCAATTGGTCTTCTTTAAAAGCAAAATAAAGGTGGTACGTAATTAAAGCAAATGCAACAAATAAAAGACCTTCTTTATGTACACCGCTTGTCCAGTATAAAAAAGAAGGAAGTAAAAAAGTACTGATTAAAACTGCCAGTTTTTTTGTTGGAAATACATGATCCATTACCCTGTATATTGCTATGGGTCCAAAAAGAGTTAGGAAGGAGTAGAAAATAATATTTGTGTAGTAATGACTAAAGCTGAGCAAATTAAATATAGCTACGATTTTTATTAAAAAGTTTGCTTTTAAATCATTCCACCACGAATTTTCTGCTGAAAGAAAACCTGAATATCCATGCTCATAGCTATTACTAAAAATAGTGGAGAAAAATATTCCCGGATCGGAACGTATTATTTCTGTTTCTTTTACTGCTTCATAATAATAAGCCCAGGTATCTACCATTTGTGCCAGCTCGCCATAGTAAACACCTATCCAACCATAAAAAATTCCCGCCATTACCTTAAGCAGAAATATAATTATTAACTGTGCTGGTGTCAGTCCTGATTGTTTGAAAAAATTGACCTTCGTAACAAGCCATGCAAAAAGAACCAGGTAAGTAATAAATATTATATGTTCCAGGTAAAATTATTTTTGTCGCAAAATAACATTCTTATTTAATTGTAAATAAAAAACCATTCACATAACTAAGATCGTAGTTTTGCAACTTTCTTTTTTGATTATGGAAATTACTGCTAAAACGGCCGAACAATTACGCTTAACCGAAAATGAATTTGAGCTGATAAAGCAAAAGTTAGGGCGTGTGCCAAACTTTAATGAGTTATGTGCATTTTCAGGTATGTGGAGTGAGCATTGTAGTTATAAGAATTCAATTAAATGGTTGAAAACCTTACCAAGAGAGGGTGATAAAATGCTTGTAAAGGCAGGTGAAGAAAATGCAGGCTTAATGGTTATTGGCGATGGATTTGGAGTAGTTTTTAAAATTGAATCTCACAACCATCCATCAGCTATTGAACCATACCAGGGTGCTGCTACAGGAGTTGGTGGAATACACAGGGATATTTTTACAATGGGTGCCAGGCCAATTGCTGCATTAAATTCATTACGTTTTGGAAACCTTAAAGAAAAAAAGACACAACATCTTTTAGCTGGAGTAGTTCATGGCATTGGACATTATGGAAATTGTTTTGGTGTGCCTACAGTAGGTGGCGAAATATATTTTGAAGAATGTTATCATACTAATCCGCTTGTGAATGCAATGAGTGTAGGTATTGTAAAAGTGGGTGAAACTGTTTCTGCAACAGCATTGGGTACAGGCAATCCTGTTATGTATGTAGGAAGTGCTACGGGTAAGGATGGTATAGGTGGAGCATCATTTGCATCAGCAGATATAACAGCAGAAAGTACTGAAGAATTGCCAGCCGTACAGGTAGGTGATCCTTTTCAGGAAAAGAAATTACTTGAAGCTTGTTTGGAAGTAATAGCCACCGGTGCAGTGGTAGGTATGCAGGACATGGGTGCTGCAGGTATTATTTGTTCTACTGCAGAAATGAGTGCAAAAGGTGAGGTGGGAATGCGTATAGATTTAGATAAAGTGCCCACCAGGCAGCAGAACATGAAAGCCTGGGAATTATTGCTTAGTGAAAGCCAGGAAAGAATGTTATTGGTGGTTGAAAAAGGAAGAGAAGAGGAGGTAATTGCCGTATTTGAAAAGTGGGATTTGGAAAGTGCAGTCATTGGTGAAGTGACTGATGATAAACTTTTGAAATTTTATATAGCAGGTAATCTGGAAGCAGAAATTCCTGCAGAAGAATTAGTGTTGGGTGGAGGCGCTCCTCAATATGAAAGGGAATATAAACGTCCTGCATATTTTGATATAATAGAAAAGTTTAACCAGGATGATATTGCTGTACCAGAAGATTTAAAATCAATTGCAGAAAAAGTGATTACTATTCCATCTATTGCTTCCAAAA
This sequence comes from Flavisolibacter sp., assembly GCA_013695175.1. Classification (GTDB taxonomy): domain Bacteria; phylum Bacteroidota; class Bacteroidia; order Chitinophagales; family Chitinophagaceae; genus Flavisolibacter. The sequence continues at coordinate 23,651 of JACDAZ010000516.1, forward strand.
GATGGATATATAATCAATATGACAGTATGGTGGGAACAGCAAATGCATCAACAAATTCTAATTCAGATGCACCAGTTGTGTTAGTGAAAGAAACAGGAAAAGGTATAGCTGTAACCGTAGACTGTAACAGCCGTTATGTTTTTTCAGATCCTTATAAAGGTGCAATGATAGCAGTAGCAGAAGCTGCACGTAATATTGTTTGTAGTGGCGGAACACCTTTAGGTGTAACCAACTGCCTCAATTTTGGAAATCCTTATGATCCTGAAGTTTATTACCAGTTTGTACATTCAGTAAAAGGTATGGGTGAAGCATGTAAAAAATTTGATACGCCTGTTACAGGTGGTAATG